>JALORJ010000223.1 GCA_025459035.1 Burkholderiales bacterium | reverse complement strand
CGAAACGATGTTGCACGGAGACATTTCCAGCAGCAAGGACACCGTCGGCGTGGCGGTCGTCAACTACAAGATGCCGCGTCTGCACACCAAGGCCGAAGTGCTCGACAACGCCCGCAAGATCGCCGACATGATCCGCGGCATGAAGGTGGGTCTGCCCGGGATGGACCTCGTGATCTTTCCCGAGTACAGCACCCACGGGATCATGTACGACAGCAAGGAGATGTACGACACCGCCGCGTCGTGCCCCGGCGAGGAGACCGAGATCTTCGCGGCCGCCTGCCGCGACGCGAAGACCTGGGGCGTGTTCTCGCTCACCGGCGAGCGCCACGAGGAGCACCCGAACAAGGCGCCCTACAACACGCTCATCCTGATGAACGACAAGGGCGAGATCGTGCAGAAGTACCGCAAGATCATGCCGTGGGTGCCGATCGAGGGCTGGTATCCGGGCAACTGCACGTACGTGTCGGAAGGCCCCAAGGGCCTGAAGATCTCGCTGATCATCTGCGACGACGGCAACTATCCCGAGATCTGGCGCGACTGCGCGATGAAGGGCGCCGAACTCATCGTCCGCTGCCAGGGCTACATGTACCCGGCCAAGGATCAGCAGGTGATCATGGCCAAGGCGATGGCCTGGGCCAACAACAGCTACGTCGCGGTGGCCAACGCCTCGGGCTTCGACGGCGTGTACTCGTACTTCGGCCACTCCGCGATCATCGGCTTCGACGGGCGCACGCTCGGCGAGTGCGGCGAGGAGGACTACGGCATCCAGTACGCCGCGCTGTCGACCAGCCTGATCCGCGACGCGCGCAAGAACATGCAGTCCGAGAACCACCTGTTCAAGCTGCTGCATCGCGGCTACACCGGGCTCATCAACTCGCGCGAAGGCGACAAGGGCGTGGCCGCCTGCCCGTACGACTTCTACAAGAAGTGGATCACCGATCCGGAAGGCACGCGCGAGATGGTCGAAGGCATCACGCGTTCCACCGTCGGCACCGACGAGGCGCCGATCGAGGGCATCCCCAACCAGTCGACCGTGGTCCACAAGTAAGACCACGCGCGGGTCCGCATTCCGACACGAGCGGTTGGAAACCTCGGGGTGGCGGCGCGCGATGCCGCCACCCCGTTTTTTCGCGCGACACTCGCCGACGTGGCGCGGTGGCACCGCCGCCGATCGCGTCGACCTTCAACGGAGTTCCGTTCCTTGCTTCGCCTCACCGAAGTGCTGGGCAACGCCGCCGATGCCGACATGGCCGAGGCGCTGCACCGGCTGGAGCACGGCGGCCGCATCGAGCATGTGGTCGTGAGTCCTGCCGACACGGCGCGGCGCCGGCTGCACGCATGGACCGACCGCGGCACCGAAGTCGCGGTGATGCTCGACCGCAGTCAGCGGCTCGCCAACGGCGCGGTGCTGCTGCTCGAATCCGACCGCGCGATCGTCGTGCGCCTCGACGCGCCCGAGTGGCTCGCGCTGGCCCCGCGCGACACGCCCGCCGCGCTCGAACTGGGCTGGTTCTGCGGCAACATGCACTGGAAGGTGCGCTTCGTCGGCGAGTGGCTGCACGTCGCCCTCGACGGCCCGCGCACGACCTACCTCGAACGCATCGCGCATCTCGTCGACGACGGGCGCGTGACCGTGATCGAAGCGACCCCATGACCCCGACCTCCGCGCTCGACGCGCACCTCGCGCTGCTGCAGTTCGGCGACAGCTTCTTCCCGAGCGGCGCCGCGTCGTTCTCGTGGGGACTCGAGACCTTGCGCGCGGACGGCTTCGTGACCGACGCCGCCTCGCTGGCCGCCTTCGTCGACGGTCAGCTCGCGCAACGCTGGGCGAGCTTCGACCGGCCGGCGCTGGTGGCCGCGCATCGCGCCGCCGACGACCTCGACGCGGTCGAGGCGATCGATCGCCAGCTCGATGCCGCCACGCTGGCGCGCGAGGCCCGCGAGGGCGGGGCGCGCATCGGCGGCGCCTTGCTGAAGGTGCACGCGGGCCTGGGGACCGACGGCGCCGACGCGTACCGCCAGCGCGTGCTGCAGGGCGACGCGCCGGGCCAGATGGCCGCGGTGCAGGGGCTGCTGGCCGCGCGCGCAGGGCTGGACGAGACCGCCGCGTGCGCGCTGTCGGCGTACGGCGTGGCGCTGGGCATCGCCAGCGCCGCGCTGCGCGTCGGGCTGGTCGGGCACGTCGACGTGCAGCGCCTGCTGGCGGCGAGCCGCGCCTGCATCGCCGAAGGCTTCGCCGCGCCGCTGCCGGCGCCCGACGCCCTGCACACCTGGGCGCCGATGACGGAGATCGCGACCATGCGTCACGAGACCGGCACCGGCCGCCTGTTCGCGAACTGACCGACGCGCACCGACCCACGACGGAGGCCGCATGCTGCTCACGCCCACCGAACTCGAACGACTGACGCTCTACACGGCGGCCGAACTCGCTCGCAAGCGCCGCGGCAAGGGGCTCAAGCTGAACCACCCCGAAGCCACGGCGATCATCGCCGACGAGATCCTCGAGGGCGCGCGCGAAGGGCGCAGCGTCGCCGACCTGATCGCGTACGGCTCGACGCTGCTCACCACCGACGACGTGATGCCCGGGGTCGCGGCGCTGCTGCCGATCCTGCAGGTCGAGGCGACCTTCCCCGACGGCACCAAGCTGGTCACGGTGCACGAGCCGATCCGGCCCGGTCGCGCGCCGGTCGTCACCGACCGCGTGCCCGGCGAGATCATCGCGGCCGACGGCGACATCGAGCTCAACGCCGGCCGTGCGAAGCGCACGCTGCGCGCGCGCAACAGCGGTGATCGGCCGATCCAGATCGGCAGCCACTACCACTTCTTCGAAGCCAACCGCGCGCTCGACTTCGACCGCGCCGCGAGCTTCGGCATGCACCTCGACATCCCCGCCGGCACCGCGGTGCGCTTCGAGCCCGGCGAGGAGAAGGAGGTCACGCTGGTGGCCTTCGGTGGCACCGGCGAACTGCTCGGCCTGAACAACCTGACCGACGGCAGCGCGCACAGCGCGACCGACCGCGACGCGGCGCTCGCCCGCGCCCGCGACCGCGGCTTCAAGGGCGCCTGACGGCCGCCCGCACAGGAGACACCCCCGATGGCGAAGATCTCGCGGCGCGAGTACGCGCAGCTCTACGGCCCCACCACCGGCGACGGCGTGCGTCTGGGCGATACGTCATTGATCGCCGAGATCGAGCACGACCACGCCGTGCCCGGCGACGAATGCCTGCACGGCGGCGGCAAGACGCTGCGCGACGGCCTCGGGCTGGTGCCCGGGCTCACGTCCGACGAAGGTGCGCTCGACCTGCTGATCTCGAACGTCATCGTGATCGATGCCGTGCTCGGCATCGTCAAGGGCGACATCGGCGTGAAGGACGGCCGCATCGTCGCGATCGGCAAGGCGGGCAACCCGGCGACGATGGACGGCGTGCATCCGCAGCTGCGCTGCGGCGTGGCCACCACCGTGCGCGACGGCGAAGGCCTGATCGCCACCGCCGGGGGCATCGACGTGCACGTCCACTTCGACTCGGCGCAGCTGGTCGAGCACGCGCTCGCGTCGGGCCTCACGACCATGATCGGTGGCTCGCTCGGCCCGATCACCGTGGGCATCGACTGCGGCGGCGTGTGGAACGTCGGCAAGATGCTGCAGGCCTCGGAGGCATGGCCGATGAACTTTGGCTTCCTCGGCCGCGGCAACACCAGCCGCGGGCGCTCGCTGCGCGAGCAGATCGCCGGCGGTTGCCTGGGCCTGAAGATCCACGAGGACTGGGGCGCGATGCCCGCGACCATCGACACCTGTCTGGGCGTGGCCGACGAGCTCGACTTCCAGGTCCAGCTGCACACCGACACGCTGAACGAGTCGGGCTTCCTCGAGGACACGCTCGCGGCCATCGGCGGCCGGGCGATCCACATGTATCACACGGAAGGCGCCGGCGGCGGGCATGCGCCCGACATCATCGCGGTCGCCGGGCTCGCGCACTGCCTGCCGTCGTCGACCAACCCGACCAACCCGTACACCGTGAACACGTTCGACGAGCACCTCGACATGATCATGGTGTGCCATCACCTGAACCCGGCGGTGCCCGAGGACGTCGCGTTCGCCGAGAGCCGCATCCGCGCGCAGACGATCGCCGCCGAGGACGTGCTGCACGACATGGGCGCGATCTCGATGCTGGGCTCCGACAGCCAGGGCATGGGCCGCATCAACGAGGTGATCTGCCGCACGTGGCAGCTCGCGTCGAAGATGAAGGACCAGTTCGGCCGCCTGCCAGAGGAGACGACGCGCATCGGCGACAACGCGCGCATCCGTCGCTACATCGCCAAGTACACGATCAACGCCGCGAAGGTCTTCGGCATCGACGCGCACGTGGGCTCGCTCGAGCCCGGCAAGCTCGCCGACATCGTGCTGTGGCGTCCCGCGTTCTTCGGCATCAAGCCCGAGCTGGTGGTGAAGGGCGGCTTCATCGTGCACGGCGCGATGGGCGACTCGGCCGCGTCGCTGATGACCTGCGAGCCGCTCGCGATGCGTCCGCAGTGGGGCGCGTTCGGCTCGGCGCGGCACTCGCTGTCGGCGTGCTTCGTCAACCCGCTCGCGATCGAGTCCGACCTCGCCGGTCGGCTCGGGCTGCGCAAGCAGCTGCTGCCATCCGGGCGCACGCGCACGCTGACCAAGGCCGACATGCTGCACAACACCGCGCTGCCGAACCTCACCGTCGATCCGCAGACCTTCGACGTGAAGGTCGACGGGCGCGTGCTCACGTGCGAACCCGCGCGCGTCGTGCCGCTCGCGCAGCGCTACATGTTCCGCTGACCCGCCCGGCCCGACCGTCGCCGCGTCACCGCTTCCGTCATCGCCCCTTCGACTCGCCGC
>JALORJ010000222.1 GCA_025459035.1 Burkholderiales bacterium | reverse complement strand
TTCGACGGCTGCACGGCGGTACACGTCGAGCGACAGCATGTCGTGCGGACACAGCGTGCGCACCACCGAGACCAGCGTCTGCGCCTGTGCGGACGTGAGCGTCGGGATCGCGGTGGTCCATGCGTCCCCCGGCGGCAACGGCACGACGGCGGGCAGGCGGGGATCCTTGTGGGCGAGCGGCATGGGCGGGCACCGGGGACCTGGAAGCGATGCCGGGCGTTCTGCAAGAGCGGCACCAGCGCACGCGCGACGGTCGACGCGCGGGAAACCCTCGACGGATCAAGCCTCGACGCGCGAAGCGATCGTCGACGCACGCGTCGCGCGTGCTGCGTCCTGCAGCAACGCGGGCGCCTTCCGCCCTGTCCCGGTGCACCCGGGCCGACAGCGCCTGTCGACACGGACCGCGGTGCGCACGGCGCCTGTGCGGCCCGCAGAAACGACAAGGCCCCACGTCGACGACGTGAGGCCTTGTGCGTGTGACTGGCGCGCCCGGCAGGATTCGAACCCACGACCCCCTGGTTCGTAGCCAGGTACTCTATCCAACTGAGCTACGGGCGCTGTGTGCTGCGGTTGTCGCGATGCGATCGCGACGGATACTGATCGACTGCGAAACGACGACGGCAAGAGGCTGGCGGAGACGCAGGGATTCGAACCCTGGATGCAGGTTTTGCCCGCATACTCCCTTAGCAGGGGAGCACCTTCGGCCTCTCGGTCACGTCTCCCGAAGAGCGCGGAGGGTAGCGAAGCCCACCTGCCCGGTCAACGCGCCGATTCCGCTGCGATCACGCCGGCTGCTGATCCAGATCGAATGCACGGTGCAGCACGCGCACCGCGAGTTCCAGGTACTTCTCGTCGACCACGACCGAGATCTTGATCTCGGAGGTCGAGATCATCTGGATGTTGATGCCCTCCTCCGACAGCGTGCGGAACATCCGGCTCGCGATGCCCACGTGGGATCGCATCCCCACACCGACCATCGACACCTTGCAGATGCGGTTGTCGCCGACCACCGCGCGGGCCCCGACGTGCGTGCGCACCTGCTCGAGGATGGCCATCGCGCGGTTGAAGTCGCCGCGCGGCACCGTGAACGAGAAGTCGGTGGAACCGTCGACGCTCGCGTTCTGGATGATCATGTCGACGTCGATGTTCGCGTCGGCCACGGGTCCGAGGATCGCGTAGGCGACGCCAGGGCGATCGGGCACGCCCATCACGGTGAGCTTGGCCTCGTCGCGCGCGAAGGCGATGCCGGAGATGACGGCCTGTTCCATGTGTTCGTCTTCCTCGAAGGTGATCAGCGTCCCGGACTTCGCCTCGGTGTCGAGGTCGAGATCGGGATCGGTCAGGCTCGACAGCACGCGCAGCCGCACCTGGTACTTGCCCGCGAACTCGACCGAGCGGATCTGCAGCACCTTCGAGCCCAGGCTCGCCATCTCAAGCATTTCCTCGAAGGTGATCTGGCGCAGGCGTCGCGCCTCGGGAACGATGCGCGGGTCGGTCGTGTAGACACCGTCGACGTCGGTGAAGATCTGGCACTCGTCGGCCTTCAGTGCCGCGGCCAGTGCCACGCCCGACGTGTCCGAGCCGCCGCGACCCAGCGTCGTGACGTTGCCGTCGCCGTCGATGCCCTGGAAGCCCGCGACCACCGGCACGATGCCGGCGGCGAGGTCGGCCCGCAGGCGATGTTCGTCGATGCCCTGGATGCGCGCCTTGGTGAAGGCGCTGTCGGTGACCACCCGGACCTGCCAGCCGGTGTACGACCGCGCCTCGATGCCCTGCGCCTTCAGCGCCATCGCGAGCAGGCCGATGGTGACCTGCTCGCCGGTCGAGGCCACGACGTCCAGTTCGCGCAGGTCGGGTTCGCTCTGGATCTCCCTGGCGAGCCCGATCAGGCGGTTGGTCTCGCCGCTCATCGCGGACGGCACCACGACCACCTGGTGGCCCGCGCGTCGCCACTTGGCGATGCGTCGCGCGACGTTGCGGATGCGCTCGGTCGTGCCGACCGACGTGCCGCCGTACTTTTGAACAATCAACGCCATCCCGTGCTGCCCGCAGTGCCGACGAAAAGCGCGCGAGTGTAACGAAGGCCGTCAGCTTTCCGCGCATCCGGTCGCTCCCGCGGACCACACCACGGAGGCGCGTACGGCGAAGCTCGCGATTCGTCAGGCTGGCACGGCCGATGCACTGAAGGGATCGCGGCGCGCAGTCGCCAAATTCGACTTCAGGATCTGATCGGGCGGGTCTGGGAGGCGAAGGCGGTACTGCGCGCCGCACCCGTTTGCGCGGTCGAGTTCCGTGCGAATCTCGGCGGCACCCGAACCGATGGAGTCGCCGATGACCCTCTTCCTGCTGATCGTCGTGGGCGCGCTGGCGGCCGTCGTCGTGTGGGGCATCTCCACGCACAACACGCTGGTCTCGCTGAAGCATGGCGTCGCGCGGGCGTGGTCGAACATCGACGTGCTGCTGGTGCAGCGGCACGCGGAGCTGCCCAAGCTGGTCGAGGCGTGCCGCCAGCATCAGGCGTTCGAGCGCGACACGCTCGAGCGCGTGGTCGCGGCGCGCGCACGCGTGCAGACGGCCCGCGAGCAGGGCGACCCGGGGGCACTGGGCGTGGCGGAGACCGCGCTGCGCGGCGGTCTCGGTCAGCTGTTCGCCGTCGTCGAGGCCTACCCGGACCTGAAGGCCGACGCGTCCTTCGCGGCGCTGATCGAGCGCATCACCACGCTCGAGGACGGCATCGCCGACCGGCGCGAGACCTACAACGAGGCGGTGAACCTGTTCAACGTGCGCATCGAGCAGTTCCCAGACAGCATCGTCGCCGGCATGTTCGACTTCCCGCCGCGACGCCTGCTGCAGTTCTCCGATGGCGCGAAGACCGATCCGGATCTGAAGCCGCTGTTCGCGGCGTGATCGCCGGCATCGACATCACGCCGGGCGCCGCACATCGCCCGGCGGCGCTGATGGTCGTGCAGGCGATGCTCGGCGTGACGATGCTGGCCATCACCGACGCCGCGCCGTCACGCGCGTGGGCCGTCCCGGTCGCGGCGGTGTCGATCGCCGGCGCGTGGACCGCGACGCGGCGCGCGCGCGCACTCGCCGACACGCCGTCGTCGCGGATCGCGTCGGCACCGCAGGGCTACGTCGAGCTCGTGGCCGCTGCGCAGCCCGTGCCTGGATGGCCGGTCATCGCGCCGGTCTCGGGCCGTGCCTGCGTGTGGTTTCGGCATCGCGTCGACCGCGACGGGGGCGGCGGACGCCGCGAGCTCGACGCCGCGACGAGCGACGCGCCGTTCGATCTGGTCGAGGGCGACGTGCGCTGCACCGTGCATCCCGCCGGCGCCGAAGTGCTTGCGGCCGACACGCGGCGCTGGTCGAACGGCGACGAGCGCGGCCGCGAGGAACTGATCACCGCCGGCGAGCGCGTGCACGTGCTCGGCCACTTCACGACGACGCAGCCGCCGTCGCGCGCGGCGCGCATCGCACGCGAGCGCGACGCGCTGCTCACCGCGTGGAAGGCCGAACGCCCGCAGCTGCTGTCGCGCTTCGATGCCGATGCCAGCGGTGACATCGACCTGACCGAGTGGGAAGCCGCGCGTGCCGAGGCCCTGCGGCTCGCGACGCTGCACGTCGACGCCGAGCCGGCGCCGCAGGCGTGGCACACGCTCACGAAGCCGACCGACGGCCGGCTGTTCCTCGTGTCGAGCGTCGACCCGGCGACCGTCGCGAGACGCTTCCGCTGGTGGGCCGCCGGCCACGCCGCGGTGCTCGTGGTCGCGGTCGCGTTCGGCGTCGGCGTGCTGCACCCGCGCTGACCACCGGACGCGAACGCGTCAGGCACCGCCCGTGTCACAGGCCGCGATTGCCTGCGAGGTCCCGATGAAACTTGCTGCTTGTGTGTGTGCCGCGGTCTGCGGCGTGGTGCTCCGCGCGGCCGTCGCCGCCGACGAACCGGCGCTGCACCCGCGCGTGCGCGATGCGGTCGACAAGGCGCGTGTCGCGGCCGTCGCGGCGCGTGAGGCGGCGCGCCTCGCGCGCGACACCGAGGGCCCGGCGCTGAAGGCCGCGGCGGCCGCCCGCGAGACCGCGCTCGCCGCGCGGCGTCTCGGTCCCGATCGTCGCGTGGCCGTCGACGGCCGCGACGGCAGCCGCTACCAGGGCGAGGTGGTCGACGGGCGGCGCGAAGGCCTGGGTGTCGTCGAGTTCCGCGACGGCAGCCGCTACGAAGGCACGTGGCGCGGCGACATGTCGACCGGCAGCGGGGTCTACCACCTCCCCGACGGGCGCCAGTACCAGGGCGACTTCGTGCGCAACGAGGCCCAGGGCCACGGCGTGTTCCTGCTGGCCGACCGCCATCGCTACCAGGGCGAGTTCGCCGCCGACGTCGCCGAGGGCCACGGCCTCTACGTGCAGCCCGACGGACAGACCTTCGCCGGGCGATTCCACAAGGACGAGGCCAGCGGCGTCGGCATCTTCTCGATGGCCGGTGGCGACCGCTACGAAGGCGAGGTGTGGCGCAACCAGCGCAACGGCTACGGCATCTGGCGCCATGCCGACGGCGCGCGCCACGAAGGCGAGTTCAAGGACGGCGTCGCCGCAGGGCCCGGCGCGCGCTTTCGCGCGGACGGCGGTGTCGACCAGGGCATCTGGGTCGACGGTCGGCTCGCCGACCGGCTGCTGCCTCCGCTCTGACGACCGCGCCGCATCCGACGACGCGCGACCGATCGCGTCAGCGCGACGCGCGTTCGAGCACCGCCACCACTGCGCTGCGCGCGGCGGCCCCGGCGATGTCGCGTGCAGTCTGTCCGCGGTCGTCGCGTGCGGTGGCATCCGCGCCGCGCGCGAGCAGCAGTTCCACCGTCGCCTCGCTGCCGGCACCGG
>JALORJ010000221.1 GCA_025459035.1 Burkholderiales bacterium | reverse complement strand
GCAGGGGGCTGCCACGCGCGTCGAGCCAGCGCGCGGCCGGGTCGGGCAGTAGCGCGCCGAGGTCGCGCGCCGGCAGCAGGAAGTCGCTCGCGGCGCGCGTGTCGCACAGCGCGTCGCGCAGCACGTTGGCGAGCACCTGCGCGTCGGCGTTCTCGATCTCGGTGTTCAGCGCCGCGACGCACAGCGGTGCCCACAGCAGGTGCACGAGCCGCGCCGGCTGGCGGGTGCGCGCGAACAGCTGTGCCGCGGTCTCGCCGGGCGGCGTGCGGAAGTGCGCGTGCCGCAGCGCCGTCAGCAGCCGCACGGCGGCCAGGCGCTCGCGCCACTGCAAGCCGTCGGCGCGCAGCAGGCCGACCGCCAGCCCCAGCGGCGCCGGCAGCGGCGCGCCCTGCAGTGCGAGGTGGTCGGGAACGTGCAGCGTGAGCGGCATGCGGTGAAGCCCGTCGCGCGGCGCGCCGACCGTGTCGAGCAGCGCGAGCGTCGCGCGGTAGGCCCCCATCAGCAGGTGATGGCCGTTGTCCAGCGGCAGTCCGTGCAGCGTCACGCGCCGGGCGCGCCCGCCGGCCGCCGTGGCGGCTTCGAGCACCTCGACCCGGCGGCCGCCCTGCACGAGCGCGACGGCGGCCGCGAGCCCGGCCCAACCGGCGCCGATCACGACGACGTCGACCGACGCCGCGGGCCGCGCGACATCGGGCGGGGTCATCCGCGCATCCACGTGCGCCACGCGAGCCACAGCTTGGTCATCGGGGTCAGCGACACGCGCCGGTTCAGCACGCCGGCACCTTCGTCGCGCACCTCGTGCAGCAGGCGTCGGTAGATCGCGCCCATGACGAGGCCGGTGCGCTGCGCACGGCGGTCGGCGTCGGGCAGCGTCGCGTACGCGGTGTCGTACCAGTGCGCGGCGCGGTCGGCCTGCTGCGCGAGCAGCGCACGCATCGCGTCGGTCTCGCGATACAGGATGAAGTCGTCGACGCTCACGCCGGCGGCGGTGATCTCGTCGAGCGGCACGTAGATGCGGTTGCGGCGCGCGTCCTCGCCGACGTCGCGCAGGATGTTGGTCAGCTGCAGCGCGATGCCGAGCGCGCGCGCGTAGACGCGGGTCGCGTCGCGCGTGACGCCGAAGATCTCGGCCGACAGCATCCCGACCAGACCGGCGACGCGATGGCAGTAGACCTCGAGCGTGGCGAAGTCGGGGTAGCGGTTCCAGTCGAGGTCCATCTGCATGCCGTCGACGATGCCGTGGAAGTGCGCCCGGTCGAGCCCGTGGTCGCGCACCACCGGCACCAGCGCACGCGCGACCGGATGCGCCGGCGCGCCGTTCCAGATCGTGTCGATCTGCGCGCGCCACCAGTCGAGCCGCGTGCGCGCGACGCCGGGATCGGAGGTCTCGTCGACGGCGTCGTCGACCTCGCGGCAGAACGCGTACAGCGCCGTGATGGCACGGCGCTGCGGCGGCGGCAGGAAGCGGAAGCTGTAGTAGAAGCTCGACCCGCTCTTCGCGGCGCGGTCGGCGCAGTACTCGTCCGGGGTCATCGCGGTGGCGCGGCGTCGTTCACGCGACCAGCGCGCGGGCACCGACGCGCAGCCAGTCGGTGGCGCCGAGCACCGGGCGACGGCGGAAGACGTCGCCGTCGACCGCGGCAATGCGGTCGAGCACCCGCAGGCCGCCGGCCACGACCAGCCGCAGTTCGAGGCCGATGCGCCCGCCCAGGGCGCGGCCGAGCGGGGCGCCGAACTGCATGCGGGCGCGTTCCTGCGCGATCTGCGCGTGCATCAGCGCGCGCCACTGCGGCGTGACGCGTCCGGCTGCGAGATCCGCCGGGTCGACCTGGAAGCGCGCCAGTGCGTCGAGCGGCAGGTAGATGCGCCCTTTCGCGGCATCGATCGCGACGTCCTGCAGGAAGTTGATCCGCTGCAGGGCGGTGCAGATGGCGTCGGACTGCGCGAGGGCGGTCGCGTCGGTCCGGCCGAACAGGTGCAGCAGCAGGCGTCCGACCGGGTTCGCCGAGCGGCGGCAGTAGTCGAGGACGTCGGCGTCGGTCGCGTAGCGCGTCACGGTGACGTCCTGCATGAACGCGTCGATCAGGTCGCGGATCGGGTCGAGCGGCACGCCGGTCGCCTGATGCAGCTGCGCGAGCGCGCGCCAGTTCGGCTGCGGCGGCGTGTCGCCCGCCGCGATCGCGTCGAGGCGCCGCAGGCGCTCGCGCAGCGCGTCGAGGCGGGCTTCCGCGGTGGCGTCGCCCTCGTCGGCGAGGTCGTCGGCCTCGCGGGCGACGCGGTAGATCGTCGCGACCGGGCCGCGCAGCCGGGCCGGCAGCACGATCGACGCGACGGGGAAGTTCTCGTAGTGGTCGACACCCATCGGGAGAGGGTCGGGCAGCGGCGGCGTGCAAGGGCGAAGAAACCGGGCGGTCGCGGGGGATGCGGCCGGCGCGCTCGGCGTCGACGCCGACCCGTCGGACCCCGGGGCGCGGGTATTAGAATCGATCCACCGCGAAAGTGGCGGAATTGGTAGACGCACCAGATTTAGGTTCTGGCGCCGCAAGGTGTGGGGGTTCGAGTCCCCCCTTTCGCACCAACCGGCGCGCGAGCGTGTCGTGAGCGTCGGTCCCCTGCTCTTTCTCCGTCCGCCGGGTCGTGCGTCGCGCTTGTCGGCGCCACGTGCCCGACGCCGACCCACCCCTCACGCCCCACGAGTTTCCGCATGCAATCCAGTCTCGAAACCCTGAGCACGCTCGAACGCCGCCTGAAGGTGGCCGTGCCGATGGACAGCATCAAGACCGCCGTCGACACGCGGCTCAAGCAGCTGCAGCGATCGGTGAAGATGGCGGGCTTCCGCCCCGGCAAGGTGCCGTTCGGCGTCGTGTCGCGCATGCACGGGCCGCAGGTCCGCCAGGAAGTGCTGGGCGAGACCGTCGAGCGCAGCTTCGGCGAAGCGGTCCGCGAGAAGAGCCTGCGGGTCGCCGGCCTGCCGACCATCGAGACCAACACCCGCGACCTCGACGCCGCGGAGTTCGAGTTCACCGCCACCTTCGAGGTCTTCCCCGACGTCGAACTGGGCGACATCGCCGCGATCGCGATCGAGCGACCGCAGGTGAACGTCGGCGACGCCGAGGTCGATCGCACCATCGACGTGCTGCGCAAGCAGCGCACGCGCTACGACCCGGTCGAGCGCGAGGCGCGCGACGGCGACGCGGTCGTCATCAGCTACGTCGGCACCATCGACGGCGTGCCGTTCGACGGCGGCAAGGCGGAGGGCCAGTCGGTGCTTCTGGGGCAGGGCAGCCTGCTGCCGGACTTCGAGGCCGCGCTGCGCGGGATGAAGGCCGCCGAGTCGCGCGGCTTCGACCTGACCTTCCCGGCCGACTATCACGGCACCGAAGTTGCCGGCAAGGTCGCGCACTTCGACGTCACGGTGCTGCTCGTCCAGGAAGCCGTCGTGCCCGCGCTCGATGCCGACTTCGCGAAGTCGCTGGGCATCGAGGACGGCGATCTCGACAAGATGCGCGCCGACGTGCGCCAGAACCTCGAGCGCGAGGTGCGGCGACGCACGCAGGCGCGGGTGAAGGACCAGGTGCTCAAGGGGCTGCTCGAGACCTCGAAGCTCGAAGTGCCGAAGGCATTGATCGACCAGGAGATCGAGCGCCTCGGCGCCGGCATGGCCGAGAACCTGCGCCAGCGCGGCATGGGCGATCAGGCCGCCAACATGCCGCGCGACGCCTTCGAGCCCGAAGCGCGTCGCCGCGTGACCATCGGGCTGGTGCTTGCGGATGTGGTGCGCAAGCACGATATCCAGGCGACCCCGGAACAGGTGAAGGCGATGATCGACGACTACGCACAGAGCTACGAGAAGCCGGACGAGGTCGTCCGCTGGTACTACCAGTCGGGCGAGCGCCTGCGCGAGGTCGAGTCGGTGGTGATCGAGAACAACGTCGTCGAGTGGGTGCTGGGCCGGGCCGCGGTGAAGGACGCGCCGATGCCCTTCGACGACCTGATGGGAGCGCAGCGATGAACTGGGGCGGTCAGCGCGGGTTCGACCCGCAGGGTCTGGGCCTGATCCCGATGGTGATCGAGCAGAGCGGGCGGGGCGAACGCGCCTACGACATCTACTCGCGGCTGCTGAAGGAACGCGTCGTGTTCCTCGTGGGTCCGGTGACGGAGGTCACGGCCAACGTGATCGTCGCGCAGCTGCTGTTCCTCGAATCCGAGAACCCGGACAAGGACATCTCGTTCTACATCAACAGTCCGGGCGGATCGGTGTCGGCCGGGCTCGCGATCTACGACACGATGCAGTTCATCAAGCCCGACGTCTCGACGCTGTGCGTCGGTCAGGCCGCCAGCATGGGGGCGTTCCTGCTGGCCGCCGGCACCAAGGGCAAGCGCTTCGCGCTGCCGAACTCGCGCGTGATGATTCACCAGCCCTCGGGCGGCGCGCAGGGCCAGGCCTCGGACATCGAGATCCAGGCCAAGGAGATCCTGTACCTGCGCGCGCGGCTGAACGAGATGCTCGCGAAGCACACCGGGCAGCCGGTCGACACGATCGCGAACGACACCGATCGCGACAACTTCATGAGCGCGGAGGCGGCCGTGAACTACGGTCTGGTCGACAAGGTGCTCGCGAGCCGCGCCGACACCGCCTGAGTCCCGCGACTCGCACCGATCCGTCCCCGACGCCTGTTCCCCCGAGGTTCCAGAGAACTCCTCCATGTCCGAGAAGCCTGCCGGCGAGAAACTCCTGTACTGCTCCTTCTGCGGCAAGAGTCAGCACGAGGTCCGCAAGCTGATCGCCGGCCCGTCCGTATTCATCTGCGACGAGTGCATCGAGCTGTGCAACGACATCATCCGCGAGGAGACCAGCGGGGATGCCCAGTCCAAGGGCACGAAGTCGGACCTGCCGGTGCCG
>JALORJ010000220.1 GCA_025459035.1 Burkholderiales bacterium | reverse complement strand
TTGGTCGCGAGTTCGATCCTCGCACCGCCTACCAGTCGTGCAGCCGCACGCAGTGTCTCCCCCCGGTTTCCGGGTCGTTAGCTCAGTTGGTAGAGCAGCGGACTCTTAATCCGTTTGTCGCAGGTTCGACCCCTGCACGGCCCACCACGTTGCCCCTCGACGCCCCGTCGCCTTTCGCGCGGGGCGTCGTCGCATCCGCGGCGCGCAACGTGCGCGTGAGGTTGAATCCGATCCGCGTGTCGCCGCGTAATGGCCTGCGAGCCCGCGGGCTCGCGCCGCGACCCGCGGCTTCGCACCCACCCTCGAGGAGAACAGCATGAACAAGTCCGCCCTGATCCAGTCCGCCATCGCCGCCGCCATCGTGCTCGGGACCACCGCTGCGCCGGCGTTCGCCGCCGACAGCAAGGACAAGGAGAAGTGCTTCGGCATCGCCAAGGCCGGCCAGAACGACTGCGGCAACCTGTCGGGCACGCACTCGTGCGCCGGCCAGTCCAAGGTCGACATGGGCGAGGACGAGTGGAAGTACGTCGCCAAGGGCACCTGCAAGCAGATGGCCGGGATGACGATGGACGAAGTCAAGATGAAGATGAAGAAGTAACTCGCGTCAGACGCCGTCGCCGGGCGGGACCGTCGTCCTGCCCGGCCGCGCGATCCCGCCCTTCGCTCGTCCCCGGATCCCCCGTGCTTCCCGTTCGCGCCGGCATCGGTCTGCGCCATCCGCATCATCGCGAGTTCCTCGAACGGCAGCCACCGATCGGGTTCGTCGAGGTGCACAGCGAGAACTTCTTCGGCGACGGCGGTCGCGACCTCGACGTGCTCGGGCGCGTGCGCGCCGACCATGCCGTCAGCCTGCACGGCGTCGGCCTGTCGCTCGGCCGCGCCGACGGCGTCGATCCGGCCCATCTGCAGCGGCTCGCACGGTTGGTCGCGCGCATCGAGCCGGCGGTCGTCTCGGACCATCTGTGCTGGGGTGCGATCGGCGACGCGCACTGGAACGACCTGCTGCCGCTGCCGATGACGCCCGCCGCGCTCGACGTGGTCGCGACGGCGGTGTCGCGCGTGCAGGACACCTTGCGCCGCCCGATCCTCGTCGAGAACGTGTCGGCGTACGTGCAGCCCGATCTTGCCGACGCGATGCCCGAGGCCGAGTTCGTCGCGCAGCTCGTCGCGCGCACCGGTTGCGGTCTGCTGCTGGACCTGAACAACGTGTACGTCAATGCGCTGAACCACGGCTTCGACGCGCAGACCGCGATCGACGCGATGCCGGCCGTCGCGGTCCGGGAGCTGCATCTCGCCGGCCATTTCGTCGGCCCGGACTGCGTCATCGACCATCACGGCGACCGCGTCTGCGACGCGGTGTGGGCGCTGCACGCGCGCTTCGTCGCGCAGCATGGCGCGCGCCCGACGCTGATCGAGTGGGACACCGATCTGCCGACCCTCGACGTGCTGCTCGAAGAGGCGGCGCACGCGCAGCGCATCCTCGACCGCACGCGCGAGAGCGTCGATGCGTGACGCCCTCGCGCACTGGCAGCGTGCCTTCGGCGCCGCGATCGACGGCGCGGCGACGCTGCCCGCGCTGCGCGGCGATGCCGCGACCGTCGCGCGTCGCTTCGGCGTGTATCGCAACAACGTGCGGCTCGCGCGCATGGCGGCGCTGCGCAACGCGTATCCCGTGATCGCCGCACTCGTCGGCGACGCGTTCTTCGACGGGCTCGCGCGCAGGTTCGCGAGCACGTACGCATCGACCGCCGGTGACCTGAACGCGTACGGCGCCGCGTTCGATGCCTTCCTCGCCGCCTTCGAACCGGCGCAGGCGCTGCCGTACCTGCCGGATGTCGCGCGCCTCGAGCGCGCCGTGCACGTGGCGTGGTCGGCGGCCGACAGCGCGCCGTTCGATGTCGCGCGTCTCGCGTCGCTCGACGCTGCTGCTCAGGCCGCGCTGCGCTTCACGGTGCGCCCGGGTGCGCACGCGTTGGTGTCGCGCTGGCCGATCGCCGCGATCTGGAACGCGCACCAGCCGGATGCGCCGCACGGTTTCGATTTCGACGCAGCGTCGCCGCCGTACTTCGCGCTCGTGCGGCGCGACGCCACGCGTGTGCGCGTCGATACGCTCGACGCCGCCGCACACGCGCTGTTCGTCGCGTCTGCCGGCGGTGCACCGCTCGCCGATGCCCTCGATGCGGTCGTCGCTGCGGCGCCGCACGCGGATGCCGGCGTCGTCCTCGGCACCGCGCTGCGCGACGGCTGGTTCGACGACGCCCCCGCCGGCTGACCCCCACCGCCGCGACCCGGCCACGCGGCCCCGCGGTTTCCCGATCCTGTCCGAGCCCTCCGATGCCCCTCTCCGCACTGACCCGCCGACTCGCGCACCGGCTCGAACTTCCGCGCCGCGCGCTCGATGTGCTCGGCGACGGGTTCGCGCTCGGCGCGCGCCTGTATCTCGCGCGGGTGTTCTTCCTGTCCGGGCTCACCAAGCTGCGCGACTGGGACATCACGGTCGCGCTCTTCACCGACGAGTACCACGTGCCGCTGCTGTCGCCGGAGATCGCGGCGGTCGCCGGCACCGCGGCCGAAGTCGCGCTGCCGGTGCTGCTCGTGGTCGGCCTCGGTAGCCGCTTCGCGGCGGCCGGGCTGTTCGTGCTGAACGCGGTCGCGGCGATCTCGTATCCCGACCTCTCGCCACTCGGGCTCGCGGACCACCACCTGTGGGGCGTGCTGCTCGCGATGCTCGCGCTGCAGGGCCCGGGACGCGCATCGCTCGACGCGTGGCTGTTTCCGCGCGTGTCGTCGCGGACGGTTTCCTGATCGTCGCAGCGATGTCACGCTTGGCGGTCCCCGCCGTCTTGCGAGCCCCGTCGCCGATGCCTGCCCGTCCCCTGATCTGCGCCGCCGTCGCGGTCGCCTGCGGCCTCGTGGCCGCGACCGCATCGGCCCACGTCGACACCTCGAAGGGCGACCGCTGCCACGGCATCGCGAAGGCCGGCGGAAACGACTGCGGCAATCTGACCGGAACCCATGACTGCGCCGGTCAGGCGACGACCGACCTCGACCCGGCCGAATGGAAGCTCGTGCCGCGCGGCACCTGCCGAAAGCTGGGCGGGCTGTCACCGAAGGCCGCGCGCAAGCAGCTCGGGCTGAAGGGCTGACGCGCCGCGTGCGCGCGCCGGCTGCGCGACACTCGCGGGCCGGTTCGTTCCTGATGCGGAGTCCCCCCGATGCGCTACTGCACCGTCGTCCACGAAGGCCGTGACGAGGCCGCTGTCGTCCTTGCCCACGGCATCGTGCTCGTGCGCGACATCAACCAGCGCCTGGGCAAGGCCTGGCCGACCGATCTGCTCACGCTGATCCGGCAGGGGCTGTCCGCGGCGCTGAACGCCGACGCGTTCGCGTGCAGCGGGCTGTACCGCCGGCCGAGCGAAGTCCGGTTCGGACCGCTGTACCGGCATCCCCGGATGATCTGGGGCATCGGACTGAACTACCGTGACCACGCGTCGGACCTGAATGCCGTCTATCCCGACGAGCCGGCGTCGTTCGTCAAGGGTGACCACACCGTGATCGGCCCCGGCGAACCGATCGAGCTGCCCCCCGAGTCGCGCCGCGTGACCGCCGAAGCCGAGCTGGGCGTGATCATCGGCCGCCGCTGCCGCCGCGTGTCGGAAGCCGACGCGCTCGACCATGTCGCGGGCTACTGCCTGATCCTCGACATGACCGCCGAGGACATCCTGCAGAAGAACCCGCGCTACCTCACGCGCTCGAAGAACTTCGACACGTTCTTCTCGTTCGGCCCGGAGCTGATCACGCCCGACGAGGTGCCGAACGTGCTCGATCTCGAAGTCGGCACGTGGAAGAACGGCGTGCTGCACCGGGCGAATCACGTGCGGGCGATGCAGTTCCCGCCCGCGACGCTGGTGTCGTTCCACTCGCACGTGATGACGATGGAGCCGGGAGACATCCTGTCGACCGGCACCCCGGGCGCCGTGCCGATCGAGCACGGCGACGTGGCCGAGTGCCGCATCGCCGGGCTGGGGACGCTGCTCAACCCGGCCCGGCGCTCGCACGGCTGACCGGGCGGCACACGCCGGACGCCGACTCGAAAAAAAATCCGCCCGGGACCTTTCGGGTCGCGGGCGGAGAAGTCCCACTTGACTACCGGCAGCCGCCGGTCGGGGGGACTCGGCTGCTGTCGGTGCCTAGACATGATCAAGTCGCGTTCCAGGTCCGGGCTGCCGCCTGTGGATTCAACGAGTTGGGGCTGATGCGACAGTCCCGTGACAGGTTCACGGGGGTGCGGCCGGGAGAAAGCGTCGCCACAACCCGACGCGACTGACGTGGAGCGTGAGTGTCGGCGGCCCGGCCGGGCCGCGGATCACTCGCAGCGCACGAAGTTGCAGACCGGCTCGCAGGCCGGGTTGCGGCCGCACTCGAACAGCGCCATGCGCCCCAGACCGTCGTCGCCGACGCCGCACTGGTCGGCTGCGCGCTTCGCGCTGTCGCGCGGGCGCCACTCGCAGGTGTGGCACATGCCGGCGCCGAAGATGTCGAGCCGCTCGCTGCGATCGGCCGGCGCGCGGGACGCGGCGGGATCGTCGGACTGCGCTCCAGCCGAGACCGGACAGATCGCGACCCACGCGGCACAGACGATCAGCAGCAGGCGGAACATGGCGGTCTCCCGGACAAACATCGCGATCGATTGTGGCACCAGGCGCGGCGGTGCGACCTTGCGCCGGATCAGGCTTCGGCGGTGTCGACGTCGTGGCGCCAGCGCATCCAGCGGCCGACCGCGAGCGCGCCGCCGACCAGCGCGCAGGCCCCACACCGCCCAGTCGTTGCCGGCGAAGAACCCTTCGAAGAGCTTCTCGCGCACGATCATCGACGCCGACGTGAACGCGAGCACCGCGCCGCCGATCTGCACGATCACCGGAAAGCGCTCGATCCAGCGCAGCAGGATCGAACTGCCCCACACGACGATCGGGATGCTGATCAGCAGCCCCAGCACCACCAGCGCGACGTTGTCGTGGGCCAGACCCCCGACGCCCAGCGCGTTGTCGACACCCATCACGGCGTCGGCCACGACGATCGTGCGTACCGCGCCTGCAAACCCCGTGGCGGCCTCGGGGACGTCACCCGCGTGGCCGGCCTCGGTCTCCGGCTCGGTCAGCAGCTTCCACGTGATCCACAGCAG
>JALORJ010000010.1 GCA_025459035.1 Burkholderiales bacterium | reverse complement strand
CACATCATGGGCGCGTCGTCGATCATGGGCTCGATCAACATCATCACGACCATCCTCAACATGCGTGCCCCGGGCCTCACGCTGATGAAGATGCCGATGTTCGTGTGGACCTGGCTGATCACGGCGTATCTGCTGATCGCGGTGATGCCGGTGCTGGCCGGTGCGGTCACGATGCTGCTGACCGACCGCCACTTCGACACGCACTTCTTCAACGCGGCGGGCGGCGGCGACCCGGTGCTGTACCAGCACGTGTTCTGGTTCTTCGGGCACCCCGAGGTCTACATCATGATCCTGCCGGCCTTCGGCATCGTGTCGCAGGTCATCCCGGCCTTCGCGCGCAAGCCGCTGTTCGGCTACGCGTCGATGGTCTACGCCACCGCGTCGATCGCGATCCTGTCGTTCATCGTGTGGGCGCACCACATGTTCACGACCGGCATGCCGGCGGCCGGCCAGCTGTTCTTCATGTACGCGACGATGCTGATCGCGGTGCCGACGGGCGTGAAGGTGTTCAACTGGGTCGCGACGATGTGGAAGGGCTCGATGACCTTCGAGACCCCGATGCTGTTCGCGGTCGGCTTCCTGTTCGTGTTCACGATGGGCGGCTTCACCGGGCTGATCCTGTCGGTCACGCCGGTCGACATCCAGCTCCAGGACACCTACTACGTCGTCGCCCACTTCCACTACGTGCTGGTGGCAGGCTCGTTGTTCGCGATCTTCTCCGGCGTCTATTTCTGGCTGCCGAAGTGGACCGGCCACATGTACGACGAGAAGCTCGGCAAGGCGCACTTCTGGCTGTCGCTGGTCTTCTTCAACATCACGTTCTTCGTGATGCACTTCCTGGGGCTGGCCGGCATGCCGCGCCGCATCCCGGACTACTCCCAGCAGTTCGCCGACTTCAACGCGGTCGCGACGGTCGGCGCGTTCGGCTTCGGCCTCACGCAGCTGCTGTTCTTCTACATCGTGGTCAAGTGCATCAAGGGCGGCGAGAAGGCGCCGGCCAAGCCCTGGGAAGGCGCGGACAGCCTCGAGTGGACGCTGCCGTCGCCGGCGCCGTACCACAGCTTCGAGCAACCGCCGGTCGTCCGCTGAGGTCGGCCGCGTCCCGAGCGACTCCGGTCCGTCGTCGTGGCGAACACGCCGATCGACACGCGCGGTGCGGGAAAGGCCCGCACCGCTCTCGTGCTCGGCAGCATCGTGCTGGTGTTCTTCGTCGGCGTGATCGCCAAGCGGATCTGGTTCGCGTGATCACCGAGAACCGCCGCACCTTCTCGAAGCTCGCCGTGGTGGCGGTGGGCATGTTCGGCTTCGGCTTCGCGCTGGTGCCGTTCTACAAGAAGCTCTGCGAGGTCACGGGGCTCAACAACCTGCAGAAGGCGGACGTCGTCGCCAACACGCAGGTCGACGTGTCGCGCACGGTGACCCTCGAGCTCGATGCCAACACGCGCAACGAACTGCCGTGGAAGTTCCGGCCGATCGAGACCTCGAAGGCGATCCATCCCGGTCAGCTGGTGCAGATCGAGTTCGAGATCCGCAACGACTCCGACCAGCCCGTGACGGGGCAGGCGATCCCGAGCTACGGCCCGCAGCTCGCCGGGCAGTACGTGCAGAAGCTCGACTGCTTCTGCTTCGCGAAGCAGCAGCTCGCGCCGCACGAGGTCCGCCGCATGCCGGTGGTGTTCGTGCTGCACCCCGATCTGCCGAAGGAGGTGAACACGGTCACGCTGTCGTACACCTTCTTCCGCGTCGAGGGGAACACGACCTCGACCGCTCCGGCTGCGCCCGCCTCCGCGCGCACGAGCTGACGCCGCATCCATACCCAGACCACAAGCATCCAGAACTCCGAGGGGATCCACGTCATGTCGCAGCAGGCCGCCCACTACTACGTTCCCGAGCCGTCCAAGTGGCCGATCGTCGGTTCGATCGCGCTGCTGTTCCTGGGCTTCGGCGCCGCCACGTGGATGAACGACCTCGCGATCGGCCCCTGGCTGCTGGCCATCGGCTTCGCGACGTTCGTCTACCTGCTCTACGGCTGGTTCGGCACGACCGCCGGCGAAAGCGAGTCCGGCAAGTACAGCCGTCAGGTGGACCAGTCGTTCCGCTGGAGCATGAGCTGGTTCATCTTCTCCGAGGTCATGTTCTTCGCGGCCTTCTTCGGCGCGCTGTTCTACATGCGCGCGATCGCCGGACCGGGCCTCGCGGGCGGTGACACCGGCGCGTACCTGTGGCCCGAGTTCAAGATGCAGTGGCCGGGCACCGGCCCGTTCATCGAGGAAACCTTCACGCCGATGGGCGCGTGGGGGCTGCCGGCGATCAACACGCTGATCCTGCTGACCTCGGGCGCCACGGTGACCTGGGCGCACTGGGCACTGAAGGTCGGCAACCGCGCGCAGCTGAACCTCGGTCTGGCGGCGACGATCGCGCTGGGCATCCTGTTTCTCGGGCTGCAGGTTACCGAGTACATGCACGCGTACCACGAGCTCAACCTGACGCTCGCGATGGGCGCCTACGGCGCGACGTTCTTCATGCTCACCGGGTTCCACGGCTTCCACGTCACGATGGGGACGATCATGCTGATCGTGATCCTCGTGCGCTGCCTGAAGGGCCACTTCACCGCCGAGAACCACTTCGGGTTCGAGGCCGTGTCTTGGTACTGGCACTTCGTGGACGTGGTGTGGCTGATGCTGTTCGTGCTGGTCTACTGGCTCTGAGCCCGGACCGGCGACCGGATCGTTTCGAAGGCGCCTCGACGGCAGAAAGATAAAGGCGGAGGAGAAGCCCCGGGACAGCGATCGAGGGCTTGAAGACCATGCGCCGCACGGATGACCGTGCGGCGTTTTTTTTGGCGTGTCGTGCCCGCGGACCCGAACGTCAGCGCAGCGACGGCATCCACTGGAAGTAGTGGCCCGCCATCAGCATCAGGAACAGTGCGATCGACAGGCCCACGCGCAGCGTGAGCGCCTTCACGGTGCGGTCGGTGCCACCCTTGTCGCGCATCAGGTGGAACATCGCCGAGCCGAGGCTCGCGACGATCAGGACGAGAAACAGGATCACGAAGAACTTCATGGGCACAGGCACCGGACCACGACGAAGGAAGCTCTTCGAGTCTGCGCGCGCCGCGCGGTTCGGTCATCCGCCGACGCAAGACTGCGCGGCGCGACCGCGATGAGCGCGGCCCTCGGTTCCTCGGCGCCCCGGCGCCCGCTGTGGCTGGTGGTGGTCGCGAGCGCCGCCGGCCTCGCGCTCACGGTGTCCGCCTGCGTCTGGCAACTCGGACGCGGACGCGAGAAGGACCGGCTGGCGGCCGAAGTGGCGGCACGCGCCGACGCCGCGGCCGTGCGCATCGCGCGCACCCCGGTGAGCGAGGACAGCCTGCGCTTTCGCCATGTCGAAGCGCACGGACGCTTCGTGCCGCAGCACCGGATCTACCTCGACAACCAGGCGCGCGGCCCGCAGCCCGGTTACGTGGTCTACACGCCACTGCAGCTCGACGGCAGCGCGCTGCACGTGCTGGTCAAGCGCGGCTGGGTGGCGGCGCCGCTCGATCGCTCGCGTCTGCCCGACGTGGCGACGCCGGACGGCCCGGTCGTGGTCGACGGGCTGGCGCTCGCCCCGAACTCGCGCTTTCTCGAGCTGTCCCCGCAGGCGTCCGTCGACGGCGCGGTGTGGCAGAACGTCACGGTCGACCGCGTCGCGCAGGCCACCGGCCTCGCGTTCCAGCCGATCGTGCTCGAGCAGCATTCGCCCGCCCCCGACGGCCTGCTGCGCGACTGGCCGACGCCGGTCGCCGCTTCGTCGAAACACTATGGCTACGCGTTCCAGTGGGGCGCGATGGCCGTCACCATCGTGGTCCTCGATGTCGTCTTCCTCGTCCGCCGCCGCCCGCGCCCCGCGTCCTCCGATGCCCCCGGCAACGCCACCACATGACGCCCCGCGGCCCGGCCGCCGCGCCCTCTGGTGGTTGCTCGCGGCCTGCGTGCTGCCGGTCGTCGCGTCCTACGCGCTCTACTACGTGTGGCGGCCGACGTCGTTCAAGAACTATGGCGAGCTGATCGCGGTGACGCCGCTGCTCGAGCCCGGCAGCGCCGGGGCCGCGTCGCCGCTCGCGACGCTCAAGGGGCGCTGGGTGATCGTGTCGATCGACGGCGGTGCGTGCGATGCGAAGTGCGAGGACAAGCTGATCGCGCTGCGCCAGTTGCGGCTCGCCCAGGGCAAGGAGATGGACCGGCTGGAGCGCGCGTGGCTCGTCGACGATGCCACCGCACCGTCGCGGCGCCTGCTCGACGCGATCGACGGCACCACGGTGCTCGCACCGGCCGACGCCGCCTTGCTGAAGCGGTTCGTCCCCGCGGCCGACGGCGGCAGTGCCCGCGACCATCTGTACGTGATCGACCCGCTCGGCAACCTGATGATGCGGTTCCCCAAGGACGCCGACCCGAACCGCGTGAAGAAGGACCTCGCGCACCTGCTGCGGGTGTCGCGCATCGGCTGAACGGGGCATGCACGCGGTCCCCGCAGCGCCGCATGCCCGCGATAGACTCGCCGACGCTCTCGACCCGCCGGTCCTTGCATGACCGTCCGCCCCATGTCCAGCCTGAGTCTCCCCGCCGCGCTGCCGCGCGCCCAGCAGTACTTCGCGCTCACCAAGCCGCGCGTCGTCTCGCTGATCGTGTTCACGGCGGTGATCGGCATGTTCCTCGCCGTTCCCGGGTGGGTGCCGCTGCAGCCGCTGCTCGCCGGCACCGTCGGCATTGCGCTCGTGGCCGGGGCGGCCGCGGTGATCAACTGTCTGGTCGAACAGAAGCTCGATGCACTGATGGCTCGCACCCGCGGCCGACCGCTGCCGCTGGGGCAGGTGAACTCCGGCGAGGCGCTCGTCGTCGCGCTGGCCACCGGCGGCCTGGGCATGTGGGTGCTGTACGCGCTGGTGAACCCGCTGACGGCCTGGCTCACGCTCGCGACCTTTGTCGGCTACGCGGTCATCTACACCGTCGTGCTGAAGCCGGCCACGCCGCAGAACATCGTGATCGGCGGCGCCTCGGGCGCGATGCCCCCGGTGCTGGGCTGGGCGGCGGTCACCGGCGAGGTCACCTCCGACGCGCTGCTGCTGTTCCTCATCATCTTCGCGTGGACGCCGCCGCACTTCTGGGCGCTCGCGCTGTACCGCCGCGCCGAGTACGCGAAGGCCGGGCTGCCGATGCTGCCGGTCACGCACGGCGAGCGCTTCACGCGCCTGCACGTGCTGCTCTACACGGTCATCCTCGTGGCGGTCACGCTGCTGCCATTCGCGTCGCGCATGTCGGGCGTGCTGTACCTCGCCTCGGCCGTGGTGCTGGGCGGCGTGTTCCTCGGCTACGCGTGGCAGCTGTGGGTGCGCTACAGCGACGACCTCGCGAAGCGCACCTTCCGCTGGTCGATCTGGTACCTGACCGCGCTGTTCGCGGCACTGCTGGTCGACCACTACCTGCCGTTGCGATGACCGCGCGGCGGCGCTTCTCGGCCGCCTGCATCGCGCTCGGCCTCGCTGCGCTGGCGACGGGCTGCAGCCCCGATCCTGCCGCCCCGGCGTTCCAGGCGACCGACATCACCGGCGCCACCTTCGGCCGGACCCTCGCACTGACCGGCCACGACGGGCGCCCGCGCACGCTCGCCGACTTCTCCGGCAAGGCGGTGGTCGTGTTCTTCGGCTTCACCCACTGTCCCGACGTCTGCCCGACCGCGCTCGCGCGCTTCGCGACCGTGATGAAAGCCCTCGGTCCCGAGGCCGATCGCGTGCAGGTGCTGTTCGTCACGGTCGACCCCGAGCGAGACACCGCCGCGGTGCTGTCGCAGTACGTGCCGGCGTTCGACCCGCGCTTCCTCGGCCTGACCGGCACCGCCGAAGAGGTGACGGTCGCCGCGAAGGAGTTCCGCATCGTCGTCCAGAAGCAGGCGCAAGGCGCCGACGGGGACTACACCGTCGACCACTCCGCGGGCATCTACGTGTTCGACCCGCAAGGCCGACTGCGGCTGTACGTCGCACCCAATCAGGACGCGACCGTCCTCGAGCATGACCTGCGCGAACTGCTGAAGGCGCCCTGAGGTTCGTCGTCGTGTACGGGCGTCAGCCCTGGCCTGCCGCCGATCCCCGCTGCGCGGGGCCCCTCGCCGGGTCGCTCACGCCGCCGCCCCTCGTCGGGTGGCCTCAGGCGGGCGCCTCCGGTCCGGCGGAGGTACGCAACGATCGAGCAGTCGGCGCCCCGTCAGCCTTCGGCCTGCCGCCGATCCCCGCGGCGCGGGGCCCCTCGTCGGGTGCCCTCAGGCTGCATCCGCCATCGCGACGCGCATTTTCTTCATCGCCTGGGCTTCGATCTGGCGGATGCGTTCGGCTGACACGCCGAATTCGTCGGCCAGTTCGTGCAGCGTGGCGGTGTCGGTGTCACGCAGCCAGCGCGTCTCGATGATGCGGCGGCTGCGCGGGTCGAGGTTGTCGAGCGCCTTGGCGAGTCCTTCGCTGCGTCGCTCGGCGATCTGGCGAGTCTCCAGTGCCTTGCCGGGCTCGTCGTCGGCGTGCGTCAGGTACGCGATCGGGGCGTAGCTGTGCTCGTCGTCGTCGTCGCCGGCCGGCTCCAGCGACACGTCACCGCCGCCGAGTCGGGTCTCCATCTCGACCACTTCCTCGGGCTTGACCCGAAGCTCGGTCGCGATGGCGTCGATCTCGGCCGGCGACAGCGTCGACAGGCCCGACTTCATGCTGCGCAGGTTGAAGAACAGCTTGCGCTGCGCCTTGGTCGTGGCGATCTTGACCATGCGCCAGTTCTTCAGGATGTACTCGTGCATCTCGGCGCGGATCCAGTGCACCGCGAACGACACCAGGCGCACGCCGCGCTCCGGATCGAATCGCTTCACGGCCTTCATCAGGCCGACGTTGCCTTCCTGGATCAGGTCGGCCTGCGGCAGGCCGTAGCCGAGATATCCCCGGGCCACGGCCACCACCAGACGCAGGTGCGACAGCACCAGCGCGCGGGCCGATTCGACGTTCTCGTGATCGCGCCAGTCGCGCGCCAGGCGCGTTTCCTCCTCCTGCGTCAGCAGGGGGATGCGGTTCACGGCGGAGATGTAGCTGTCGAGGCTCGCGGCCGAGGGGACGGGCATCGCGGGCATCAGGGCGGTCGTCGTCATGCGGAATCCTCCGTGCCAAGGGTTGCTGGCAGTCACGATCAAAGAGTGCCAAACCGCGGGAAAGTTGCCCAGAGGGCGCCGGCGAATGGATGCGATGCCCCGGCGCGGGGGCCGGCAGCGTCGGGTGTTCAGGCGGGCGTCAGCGTCGCGAGCGCGAGCGCACGCTCACCCCGATCGCCGCACAGACGCCAATCGGAGCACGAACCGGACCCCGAGAGGTGCCTCGAACGGGTCGAGGTCGCCGCCGGAATGCCACCGCGCGATGCCGTCTTCGATGCAGCGTGCGGCGTTGAGGACGTCGATGGTCCTGTGATCGCGCCTGAGCGCGCTCGCAGCGCCCGGTCCACCCCGATCGGCGCGTGTTCCGGCCCGCCTACGTGGCCTCATCCCGCAGCTGCCGCCACACCGACCCCCAGGCCCCGGTGGCCCCCAGCGCAGTGGCCATGGCCACCAGCGCGAGGCCTTCCGACGGCAGCAGGGCGCGCAGCCCGCTCGAGCCGGCCAGCCACTCGGGCACCGTCGCCAGCTCGCGATCGACGAGCGCGACCCCGAGCGCCGCGGCCGCCCACGCGCCGAGCCCGCCGAGCACCCCTTGCAGCGCGCCGAACCACACGAACGGGCGCCGGATGTACGCGTCGGTGGCGCCGAGCAGGCGGCTCACGGCGATCTCCTCGCGCCGCGCAAGGCACTGCAGTCCGATGGTGTTGAACGTGATCGCCACCACCGCGACGCCCAGCAGGACACCCAGCGCTGCGGTCGCCACCCGCAGCGCGCGCAGGATGGCGCGCAGTCGGCGCGTGCTGTCGGTGTCGACGATGACCTGGTCGACCGCGGGCAGCGCGGCGACGACCGGGCGCAAGCCGTCGAGGGTGTCGGCGGGCTCGCGTGCGCCGGTGACCACCCAGGCATCCGGCAGCGGGTTGCGGCCCAGGCTGGCGACGACGTCGCCGAGACCGGCGGTGCGTTCGAGGCGCGCGAGCGCGTCGGCCTTCGGGATGAAGCGGACCCGGTCGGCGCCGGCCTGCGTTCGCAGCGCGCGGCCGACGGCGTCGACTTCCGCGGGGCTCGCGTCGGGGCGCATCCAGACGGTCAGTTCGGGGTCGGCTGCGAGGCTGCCGGCGGCGGGCATCGCGTTGACGAGCGTGAGGTACAGCGCAAGCGGGAGCACCAGCGCCAGCACCATCACCAGCACGTCGAAGACGCTGCCGAACCCGCCGCGCGCAAGCCGCCCCGCGGCGTCGGCGAACGCGCGTCGATGCAGCCGCAGCCACTGGCGCATCAACGCGCCTGCACGGCCGGGCCGCGGCATGCCGGCCGGGGGCGATCCGCAGGGTCCCGGGGGCGCGGTCGACCCGTCACGCGATCCGGATCCCGTGGTCCAGCACCGCCGACGTCGGCGCCAGTGGCGCGAACACCTCGGGCGCGTGGGTGGCGATCACCAGCGTCACGCCGACGTCGCGGAACGCGGCCAGCAAGGTGACGATGTCACGGGCGTAGCCGGGATCGAGGTTGCCGGTCGGTTCGTCGGCCAGCACCACGGCCGGCCGATGCACGACGGCGCGCGCGATGCAGACGCGCTGCTGCTCGCCGCCGGACAGCGTGACCGGCATCGCGCGCTCGCGCCCGAGCAGCCCGACCTTGTCGAGTGCCGCGCGCACGCGCCGGCCGATTTCCTCGCGCTCGGCGCCGGCCAGCCGCAGCGGCAGTGCGACGTTGTCGAACACGCTGCGGTCGTGCAGCAGCCGATGGTCCTGGAACACGAGGCCGAGGTGCCGCCGCAGCCATGGCACGCCGCGGCGCGGCAGACGCCCGACATCCTCGTCGTGCACCAGCACCCGGCCCGACGTGGGGCGGCGGATCGCCGCGATCAGCTCGAGCAGCGTCGTCTTGCCGGCGCCGGAACGGCCGGTCACCAGCAGGCACTGGCCGCGTTCGACCTGCAGGCTCACGCCGCGCAGCGCCTCGCGCCCGTCGGGCCAGCGCTTGGTGACGTCGTGCAGCGCGATCAAGCGTCGTCTTCGGCGCTCGCCGCCGCGGCGTCCGCCGGAGCGTCGCCGAACAGGGCGTCGACGAACGCGCGCGCCGCGAACGGGCGCAGGTCGTCCATGCCTTCGCCGACCCCGATCCAGCGGATCGGCACTGGCCGCTCGCGCGCGATCGCCGCGATCACGCCGCCCTTGGCGGTGCCGTCGAGCTTGGTCATCACCAGCCCGGTCAGGCCGATCGCGTCGTCGAACGCCTTCACCTGTGCCACAGCGTTCTGGCCGATGTTGGCGTCGAGCACCAGCAGCGCCTCGTGCGGCGCACCGTCGAGCGCCTTCCCGGTCACGCGCTTGATCTTGCGCAGCTCGTCCATCAGGTGGTTCTGCGTCGGCAGCCGCCCGGCGGTGTCGGCCAGCACCACGTCGACGCCGCGCGCGACGGCCGACTGCACGGCGTCGTAGATCACGGCGCCGGGGTCGCCGCCGTCCTGCGCGATCACGGTCACGCCGTTGCGGGCCCCCCACTCGGCGAGCTGCTCGCGGGCCGCGGCGCGGAAGGTGTCGCCGGCCGCGAGCAGCACCTTGCGCCCCTGCGCGCCGAAGAGCCGCGCGAGCTTGCCGATCGAGGTGGTCTTGCCAGCGCCGTTGACTCCCGTGAGCAGGATCACGAACGGGCGCCGGTCGTCGACGACCAGCGGTGCCTCGAGCGGTTGCAGCAACTCGATCAGTGCGTCCTTCAGCAGCGCGCGGACCTGGTCGGTCGTCGTCGCGCCGGCCTTCTTCGCCCGCGCGCGCGTCTGTGCGATCAGGTGCGTGGTCGCCGCGACGCCGGTGTCGGCCGTCAGCAGCACGGTCTCGAGCTCTTCGTAGAACGCTTCGTCGATCCGCGCACCGGACGCGAACAGCGACTCGAGCGGCGCGGTGAAGCGGGCCCGCGTCGCCGCCAGGCCGTCGCGCAGCCGCTGCGCCCACGAGCGCTTCGGGGCCGCCGCCGGCGGTTCGGCCGCGGCGTCGGCGACGGCGGGCGCGGTCGGCGGCACGGACGCCGCCTCGGCGTCGGGCTTCGCCGGGTCGGCGCGGCCGCCACGGCGCAGGAAACTCGGCATCGGTCGGGGTGTCTGTGGTGCGGTCCGCGCGGCGCATGCTGCGCCTGGCGGACCGGCGGTCGAGGGAGGCGCACCGTTCGCGGCACACCGCAGCGACGGGCGCGCAGGCCACGTCGACACGCCCGACCGATTGTATTCACGTCACCGAGGTGATCGATGAGGGGTTCGAACCCGCGGGCCGCGCGACGCGCGCTCGCGCTGGGGCTCGTGTGCGCCGCGCAGGCGGCCGCGGCCGCGCAGGGCGACGTGCACACGCGCACGCTGGCCAACGGCATGCAGGTCATCGTGATGGAGGACCACCGCGCGCCCACGGCCGCCAGCATGGTCTGGTACCGCGCCGGCAGCATGGACGAGTCGAGCGGCACGACCGGCGTCGCGCACGTCCTCGAGCACATGATGTTCAAGGGCACCCCGACCCACCCCGGTGACACCTTCAACCGGGTGGTCGCCGCCGCCGGCGGGCGCGACAACGCGTTCACCAATCGCGACTACACCGCGTACTTCCAGCAGGTCGCGGTCTCGAAGCTCGAGACCATGGTCGTGCTAGAGGCCGACCGCATGGCGCATCTGCAGCTCACGGCGGCCGACTTCGAGAAGGAGATCAAGGTCGTCATGGAAGAGCGCCGCCTGCGCACCGACGACCAGCCGCGTGCGCTGCTGTACGAACAGATGATGGCGACCGCCTACACCGCGGTCGGCTATCGCTGGCCGGTGATCGGGTGGATGGCCGATCTGGAGCACATGACCGTCGACGACGCGCGCGCCTGGTACCAGGCGTGGTACGTGCCGAACAACGCGGCGTGGGTGGTGGTGGGCGACGTGCAGCCCGAGGCCGCGTTCGCGATGGCCGAGAAGCACTTCGGCGCGATTCCCGCGCGCCCGCTGCCGCCACGCAAGCCGCAGATCGAACCGCCGCAGCGCGGCCTGAAGCGACTCTCGGTGAAGGCGCCGGCCGAACTGCCCTACGTGCTGATGGCGTGGCACGTGCCGGCGCTGCGCGACGTCGAACACGACTGGGAGCCCTACGCGCTCACGATGCTGGCCGGTGTGCTCGACGGCAACGACGCGGCGCGCCTCGACACGCGACTGGTCAAGACCGAGCGCATCGCGATCAACGCCGGCGCGAGCTACGACGACACGCACCGCGGGCCGGCGCAGTTCTTCCTCGAAGGCACGCCCGCACCCGGGCGCACCGCCGCCGAACTCGAGGCCGCCCTGCGGCGCGAGCTGGCGCGTGTCGCGAACGAGCCGATCGATCCCGCCGAGCTCGAGCGCGTCAAGGCACAGGTCATCGCGAGCCAGGTGTTCCAGCGCGACAGCATGTTCTTCCAGGCGATGCAGATCGGGAAGCTGCGCACGGTCGGGTTGCCGTTCGACTCGGCCGACGTGCAGGCCGAGCGGCTGCGCGCCGTCACCGCCGAGCAGGTGCAGCAGGTCGCGCGCCGCTGGTTCGTGGACGACGCGCTGACCGTCGCGGTGCTGGAGCCGCAGCCGGGTGGTGCGACGCGCACCGCGGCCGACGCGAACGGGGGGGGGCGATGAGCGGGCGCTGGATCCGGCGCGCGCGAGTCGCATGGCTTGCGGGGCTGGTCGCGTTCGCTGCGGTGTTCGTCTGCAACCCGCCGACGCACGCGGCCGACGGGCCGTCGATCGAGACCTGGACGCTGCCCAACGGCGCCCGCGTGATGTACGCGTACAACCCGGCGCTGCCGATGCTCGACGTGGGCGTCGAGTTTCCGGCGGGCTGGTCGCGCGACACGCGGGCCACGTCGGGCACCGCGAACCTCGCGATCGGCCTGATGCGGCTGGGTGCGGGGGGCATGGGCGAGACCGACGTCGCCCGGGCGCTGTCCGATGTCGGCGCCCAGCTCGCGCCGCGCTTCGACGCCGACCGCGGCGGCTGGACGCTGCGCACGCTGTCGTCGCCGCGCGAGCGCGACGCGGCGCTCGACGTGCTCGCGCGCATCGTCCAGCGACCCGAGTACCCCGCCGCGGTGGTCGAGCGCGAGAAGGCGAGGCTCGTGGCCGGGCTGCGCGAGGCCGACACCAAGCCCGAGACGGTCGCCGAGCGCGCGTTCGCGGCCGCGATGTACGCGCGCCATCCGTACGGCCTGCGCGCGGCCGGCGAGATCGACACGGTCGAGCAGCTGAGTGCCACGGACCTCGCGGGCTTCCACCGCACGTGGTTCCGCAGCGACTGGGCGGTGGTGTCGATCATGGGCGATGCCGATCGCTCTCGCGCCGACGCGATCGCGCGGGCGCTGACCGACGGGCTGCCGCGCGCCGACGGTCCGGTGCCGCCACTGCCGCGCAGCGCGCGCACCGCCGGGGCCGAGCAGATCCGCGTGCCGCACCCGGCGTCGCAGAGCCACGTGCTGATGGGCATGCCCGGCGTCGCGCGCGACGACCCCGACTGGTTCGCGCTGCTGGTCGCCAACCATGTGCTGGGCGGCGGCGGCTTCGCGTCGCGGCTGGTCGAGGAGATCCGCGTCAAGCGCGGGCTCGCCTACAGCGCGTACAGCGTGTTCGCCCCGCAGCGCTACGCCGGTGTGTTCCAGGCCGGGCTGCAGACCCGTCGCGACCAGGCCGACCAGGCGGTCGCGGTGATGCGCGACACGATCGCGCGCTACCGCGACAGCGGTCCGAGCGACGCCGAACTCGACGCCGCGAAGCAGAACCTGATCAACGGCTTCCCGCTTCGCATCGACTCCAACCGCAAGATCCACGACTATCTCGGGATCATCGGCTTCTACGGCCTGCCGCTCGACTACCTGGCGCAGTTCACGCGCCACATCGACGCCGTCACGCGCGACGACGTGCGCCGCGTGCTGGCCGCGCGGCTCGATCCGCAGCAGTGGGTGACGGTCGTCGTCGGAGTCGATCCCGCGAAGCCGTGACGGATCCGTGCGCGCCGCCGCGCCGGCGGCCGGACCCGCGGCCGACGGCCGCGTGAGGCGCGGCCCCCGCCCGCCCGGCGCCGCGGCGGCGCCTGCGCCAACGGCTGCGGCGGGCGGCACCGGACGCGTGCGCATCATCGGCGGCACGCATCGCAGCCGTGTGATCACGTTCCCGGCGCGTCCGGGCCTGCGACCGACGCCGGACCGCGTGCGCGAGACGCTGTTCAACTGGCTGGGCCAGGACCTGACCGGACGCGTGTGTCTCGATCTGTTCGCGGGCAGCGGCGCGCTGGGCTTCGAGGCGGCCTCCCGCGGGGCCCGGTGCGTGGTGCTGCGCGAGCGCGACGCCGCCGCGGCGCGGGCCCTGGCCGCGAATGCACGACAGCTGGGCCTGGACCGCGTCGAGATCGCGCAGGGCGACGGGCTAGACTTCCTGCGCTCCGACGCGCGCCTGTTCGACGTGGTGTTCCTCGATCCGCCGTTCGCCGAGACCGACTACCCCGCGCTGCTCGCGCGCCTGGCCGGTCATCTCGCGGCCGACGCCCGGATCCACGTCGAGGCCCCGCAGCCGGTCGCGGTCCCGCCGGGGCTCGAACTGCTGCGACATGTGCGCGCCGGTGGCGTCCATGCGCACCTGTTCGGAGTCGCCCCATGAAGCGCGCCGTCTATCCCGGGACGTTCGATCCCATGACCCGCGGCCACGAGGATCTCGTGCGTCGCGCGTCGCAGCTGTTCGACACCGTCGTGCTCGCCGTCGCCGACAGCTCGGGCAAGCGCCCGTTGTTCTCGCTCTCCGAGCGGGTCGACATCGCGCGCGAGGTGCTGGCGTCCTATCGCAACGTCGAGGTGGTCGGCTTCTCGGGCCTGCTGATGGATTTCCTGAAGACGGTCGACGCGCGCGTCGTGCTGCGCGGGCTGCGCGCGGTGTCCGACTTCGAGTACGAGTTCCAGATGGCCGGCATGAACCGCATCCTGCACCCCGACGTCGAGACGCTGTTCCTGACCCCCGCGGAGCAGTACCAGTTCATCTCCGCCACGATGGTGCGCGAGATCGCCCAGCTGGGCGGCGACGTGTCGCCGTTCGTCAATCCGTTGCTGCTGCCGCGGCTGGCCGCCAAGACGCGACACTGAGCGAGGTCCGGCCCGCCATGGCGCTGATCATCTCCGACGAGTGCATCAACTGCGACGTCTGCGAGCCCGAGTGCCCGAACGACGCGATCTCGATGGGTGAACACATCTACGTGATCACGCCGTCGCGTTGCACCGAGTGCATCGGTCACTTCGCGCAGCCGCAGTGCGTCGAGGTGTGTCCGGTCGACTGCATCAGCGTCGATCCCGCGCACGTCGAGACCCCCGCCCAGCTCGAGCTCAAGTACGCCGGTCTGATGGCGCAGGTCGCACCGGCGGACGTCGCGTCGTAGCGACTGCGCGGTCGGCCGCGTGCCGACCCGGCCGCGGCGAACGGCTGCACCGGTTCTCAGTGCTGGCAGCCGGGGCACCAGTAGGTCGCGCGCTGCCCCTGGACGATGCGTCGCACGGTCCCGTCGCAGCGCACGCACGGTGCCCCGGCACGGTCGTAGACGGCCGTCTCGGTCTGGAACGCACCGGGATCGCCATGACCGTCGACGTAGTCGCGCAGCGTCGTGCCGCCCGCCGCGATCGCGCGCGCGAGCGTCTCGCGCACCGCATCGACCAGAGCGTCGCATCGCGCGCGCGACAGCCGCCGCGCTGCCGTGGTGGGGCGGATCCGCGCCCGGAACAGCGCCTCCGACGCGTAGATGTTCCCGACCCCGGTCACGAGCGACGCGTTCATCAGCACGTGCTTGATCGCCGCGCTGCGCCCGCGCGTGATCCGGTACAGGTACGCGCCGTCGAACACCGGGTCGAACGGCTCCGGCGCCAGATGCGCGAGCAGCGGATGCGGCGGGGCCTCCGCAGCGAGCCAGTGCAGGCTGCCGAAGCGACGCGGATCGTGGAAGCGCAGCGCGTGGCCGTCGTCGAGCACGAGGTCGACGTGATCGTGCGCGACCGGCGGACGGTCCGCCGGCACCACGGTCATGCGGCCCGACATGCCCAGATGCCCGAGCAGCGTCCCCGCGTCGGTGACGATCAGCAGGTACTTGGCGCGCCGGTCGACGCGCACGATGCGACGCCCCGCGACGTCCGCCTCGAAGTCGGCGGGGATCGGCCAGCGCAGCCGCCGGTCGCGCACCACCGCGCGGACGATGCGACGTCCGTCGAGCGCCGGCGCGAGCGACCGACGCGTGGTCTCGACCTCGGGCAGCTCGGGCAAGGGGCGGACTCGGTGGGAGGCGCGATCGGTGGGCGCCGATCAGCGCGCGGCGGGCGCCGACACGACCGAGCCTGACGTCGCGGCCGAAGCTCGGGCCGGCAGCGCGAGCAGCTTCGCGCCTTCGTCGGCCGGCAGCGTGAACGCGAGTCGCTCGTCCTCGCGCACCAGCACGAAGCTCGGCGCGCGCTGCGTCACGACGAAGCGGGCGGTCGCGCCGCCGTCGAAGGTCACGGCGACGACCTCGCCTCGCGGGGCCGCAGGCGCGGCGGTGGTCGACGGCGCCGACAGGTAGCGCCACTGCTCGACGAAGCGCACGAGGTCGTCCTGCGACGGCATGCGATCGGCCGCCGGGTCCGGCGACAGGGTCCAGCGACCGTCGGTCTTCGCGATGCGCACGCCGTCGGGCAGGGCGATCGCGACGACCTGCTCGTCGCCGTCCAGCGGCATGTGCGTCGCGAGCGTCGTGCGCGGTGCCGGCAGGCCGTAGCTCCACGTGGGCTCGACCAGATGCACGCGGTCGCCGACGTGCACGTACAGCTCCTGCGTGACCGGGTTCACGACACCGAAGCCCACGGCGACGGCGTCGAAGGTGACCGTGGCGTTCGCGGGCGCGAGACCGAAGCTCGCGAGGTCCGTCGCCGGCAGCGTGCGCCGACTCTTCATCTGCAGCACGTCGAGCAGCCGCGAGATGCGCGACGCATCGACGCGCGCGCGAAACGGCGCGGTCTGGGTCCATGTGCTGCCGCCGCTGCTGCCCTGCGCGGCGCCGACCGTCGCGGCTGCCGCGGTGCGCTCGACCACGATCGGCGGCTCGCCGGGTCGCTCGATCCGCAGCGCCGACACCGTCTTCGCGTCGAGCGCGAACACGGCGGTGGCGGCCGGCGCGTCGGCAGCGCCGTCGCGACGACCGCCGTCGGGCGACCCGAGCATCCACAGCCCGAGCGCAGCCACGGCCGCGGCGAGCGCGACGTTGATCCACGCGGCGCGCTTCAGCATCGGTCGTGCGGGCTCAGGCGCGTCGCCGCTGCCACCACGTGAACGCCCCGGTGAAGAGCAACCCGGCCGGCAGCGCGATCGCGAAGAACAGCGCGATGAACGTGAGCCATGCGCGCGACAGCTCGAGCGTGCGGTCGACGCTCGGCCGCGGCTCGAGCGTGATCAGGCTCTCGTCCCCCGCGGTCCAGTTCACGAGGTTCACGCCGAAGTCGAGGTTGCCGACGAGACCGACGTAGGTGTTGGCGACGAAGTGTCCGGTCCCGGTCACGGCCACGCGCTGTGCGCGGCCGTCGGTCTCGCGCTCGAGCGCGGCGGCGACCACGACCGGGCCAGCCACGTCGCGGCCGCGGTCGAACTGCACCGTGGCATCGAGCGGCCCGGTCTCGACCCAGCCGCGCGGTGCGGCCTCGACCAGCGCCGTGAAGCGCCAACCGCGCGGATCGGCGGCAGCCGCCAGCGGGCGCGCGAACGGGAACGCCGTGGTCAGCGCGAAGGCCCGGGTGGCCGGATGCACCGCGTACTTCGACGCCAGTGCGAGGGTCGCGCTGGCCTGCACCTGCGCGGCGGCCGGGTCGACGACCACGCCGGGATCGAGACGCAGCCCGAGCGCGTCGGCCAGCGGTTGCAGCCCGTGCAGCGCGCCCTCGTCGATCATCCACAGCACCGCGCCGCCGCGCTGCACGTAGGCGAGCAGCTTGTCGACCTCGACGCGAAGCAGATCGACCTGCGGGCCGGCGATCACCAGCACCGCGGCGTTGTCCGGCACGGCCTGCACGGTGGCAAGGTTCAGCGGCGCGACCTTCAGGCCCTTGGTCGCGAGGCGCCGCGCGAACTCGCCGAGATCGTGGTTGGCACCGCCATCCGCACGGCGCTCGCCGTGACCGTCGAGGAAGAACACCTGACGCT
>JALORJ010000219.1 GCA_025459035.1 Burkholderiales bacterium | reverse complement strand
CGAGCAGCTGGGTTACCGGATCAAGCTGCTGGGCATCACGCGGCGCACGCCCGACGGCATCGAGCTGCGCGTGCATCCGACGCTGATCCCCGCGCGGCGCCTCATCGCCAACGTCGAGGGCGTGATGAACGCGGTCCTGGTCAAGGGCGACGCGGTCGGTGCGACGCTCTACTACGGCGCGGGCGCGGGGGCCGAGCCGACCGCATCGGCGGTCGTCGCCGACCTGGTCGACATCACGCGCATGGCCACCGCGGATCCGGGCCACCGCGTTCCGCATCTGGCGTTCCAGGCCGATCGCCTGGCCGACACGCCGATCCTGCCGATGGCCGAAGTGCAGACCGCGTACTACCTGCGGCTGCGCGTCGTCGACCAGCCCGGCGTGCTCGCGGATGTCACGCGCATCCTCGCCGACGAAGGCATCTCGATCGACGCGTTCGTGCAGAAGGAGCCCGCCGAAGGCGAGGCGCAGGTCGACATCGTGCTGCTCACCCACGAGACGCGGGAGAAGCACGTCGATGCCGCGATCGCGCGCATCGAGGCGCTGGCGAGCGTGACCGGCGCGGTGACGCGCATCCGGCTCGAGACCCTGGGGCGGGCCTGATGGGCTGCGCGGCGGTGCCGCGGTCGGGCGTCGGTCACGCCGGGTCGCGCTGAACATGCGATACGTGTCCACCCGCGGCGGCATGCCGCCCGCGCGCTTCGGCGACATCCTGCTCGAAGGCCTGGCGCCGGACGGCGGCCTCGCGATGCCGCAGCAGTGGCCGCAGGTGTCCGCGGCGGATCTCGAAGCGTGGCGCGGCCTGCGCTACGCCGATCTCGCGTTCGAGATCGTGTCGCGCTTCGTCGACGACATCGCGCCCGACACGCTGCGCGCGATGCTGCGGTCGGTCTACACCGAGGCCGTGTTCGGCTCGGCCGACATCACGCCGGTGTCGATGCTCGAATCCGGTCTGCACCTGCTGCACCTGTCGAACGGCCCGACGCTCGCGTTCAAGGACATCGCGATGCAGCTGCTGGGCGCGCTGTTCGAGCACGCGCTCGCCCGCGACGGGCGTGAACTGAACATTCTCGGTGCGACCTCCGGCGACACCGGGTCCGCGGCCGAGTACGCGATGCGCGGGCGCCGTGGCGTGCGCGTGTTCATGCTGTCGCCGGCCGGGCGCATGAGCCCGTTCCAGACCGCACAGATGTTCTCGCTGACCGACGCCAACATCTTCAACTTCGCGGTCGACGGCGTGTTCGACGACTGCCAGGACATGGTCAAGGCCGTGTCGGCCGATCTCGCGTTCAAGCGGCGCCTGGCCATCGGCACCGTCAACTCGATCAACTGGGCGCGCCTGCTGGCGCAGGTCGTCTACTACTTCAAGGCGTGGCTGGCGGTCACGACCGGCCCGGGCCAGCGCGTGTCGTTCACGGTGCCGTCGGGCAACTTCGGCAACGTCTGCGCCGGGCATGCCGCGCGCCAGATGGGGCTGCCGATCGCGCGCCTCGTGGTGGCCACCAACGAGAACGACGTGCTCGACGAGTTCTTCCGCACCGGGCGCTACCGGGTGCGGCACGGGGCCGACGTGCACCAGACGTCGAGCCCGTCGATGGACATCTCGAAGGCGTCGAACTTCGAGCGCTTCGTGTTCGATCTGGTCGGGCGCGACGCCGCACGCACGGCCGCGCTGTGGCGCGAGGTCGATGCGGCCGGCGGTTTCGACCTCGGCGGCACGGCGGACTTCGCGCGCGTCGATCGCGACTTCGGCTTCGTGTCCGGCGCGAGCACGCACGCCGATCGCCTCGCGACCATCCGCCGCGTGTACCGCGACTTCGGCGTGATCGTCGACACGCACACGGCCGACGGCCTGAAAGTCGCGCAGCCGTGGCGCGAGCCCGGGGTGCCGATGGTCTGTCTCGAGACGGCGAAGCCGGCGAAGTTCGCGGCGACGATCCGCGAGGCGCTGGGGTTCGAGCCGCCCGCACCGCCGGGCTGGGAAGACCTGACCGCGCGCCCGCTGCGCTTCGCGTCGATCGGCACGGACGTCGATGCGCTGAAGGCACGCATCGCCACCGCTGCCGGCGTCACCCTGCCGGCCTGACGCCGCCCGCCCGCGTGTCGCGACGGCGGCCGTCGCGATGCGAGCCTGCCGCGTCGACCGCGGCGCCGGCGGTCAGTCGCTGCCCTTGTTGCCGCCCTTGCGGTTGCGCGGATCGTCGTCCGGATGCGCGTACTGCATGACATTCGGGCCTTCGCCACGCTCCTCGAGGACGACGGCGGTGCGTGCCCAGCCGAAGTACGGCTGGCCGGCTTCGTAGTTCAGGATCGTGCCGGCCTTGTGTTCGACCATGTCCTTCCAGTTGTAGCTGGCGCCGCCGGCCGCCCAGTACACGCCCTTGACGATCTCGAGCTCGCGCACGTTGGGCGTGAGCATCGGCGCGACCTTCATGCCCGACGGCATGCGATAGCGGATCACGTACGGTCCCGGTTGCGCCGGGTCGCCGGACACGATCGCGCGCTCGATCGGCCGCGCGAGCCCGGGAACGAACTGCCATTCGAGCGCGGGGGCGTCGTCGGCGCGGACGACGGCCGGTGCGGCCGTCAGGATGGCGAGGCCGGCGAGCCCCGCGATGCGGATGGTGGACAGCATGGCGACTTCCTCCTGTAGGTGCCGGGCGGTCGCGGCCCGCGCCTGCGCCGCCGGTTCACGCGCCGAGTGTGTCACGCGCCGGCGGCATCGCGCGCCAGGCGCACGCCGCTGAACTGCCAGCGCGCATGCGTCGGAAAGAAGTTGCGGTAGGTGGCGCGGGCGTGGTCGCGCGGCGTCGCGCACGAGCTGCCGCGCAGCACCATCTGGTTGGCCATGAACTTGCCGTTGTACTCGCCGACTGCGCCGGCTGCGGGCGAGAACCCGGGGTAGGGGCCGTACGCGCTGGACGTCCACTCCCAGACGTCGCCGTGGAAGCGCGGTCCGGGCGGACCGGTCATCGGCGTGGGATGCAGGCGGCCGTCGTCGGCGAAGGCGCCGCGCGGCGGATGGTCGCGCGCGACGCACTCCCATTCGGCCTCGGTCGGCAGGCGAGCGCCGGCGAAGCGGGCATACGCGTCAGCCTCGAACCAGCTCAGGAAGCAGACCGGTTCGGCCGGATCGAGGGGGCGCAGGCCGGCGACGGTGCGCTGCTGCCACGGCGCATCGGGCGCCATACGCGCCCACCGCGGCGGCGCGTCCCAGCCCTCGCGCTGCACGGTCGCCCAGCCGTCGGACATCCACAGTGCCGGGTCGCGATAGCCGCCCGCCGCGACGAACTCGGCGTACTCGCCATTCGACACTGCCCGTGACGCCAGCTGCGCAGGGGCGACGAACACGCGATGGGCGGGACCTTCGTTGTCGAATGCGAAGCCGGCCGCCGCGTGGCCGATGGTCTGCACGCCGGACGGCACGTCGATCCACGTCAGCGGCACGACCGCGGCACCACCGGGCGCGGGCGGGAGATCGCGCCATGCGGGCGCGGTCGGGTGCTGCGCGAACAGATGCGACAAGTCGGTGACGACGAGTTCCTGATGCTGCTGCTCGTGGTGCAGGCCCAGCATCAGCAGCGGCCACGCGGCCGCCGGCACGTCGCCGCTCGCGACGAAGTGCGCCAGGCTCGCATCGACATGGGCGCGCCACGCGCGCACCGTCGCGAGGTCGGGCCGCGTCAGCAGCCCGCGCTGCGGCCGCGGATGGCGCGGGCCGACGGCCTCGTAGTACGAGTTGAAGAGGTAGCCGAACCCCGGATCGAACACGCGATACCCAGGGGCATGCGGCGCGAGCACGAAGTGCTCGAAGAACCACGTCGTGTGCGCGAGGTGCCACTTCACCGGGCTCGCATCGGGCATCGATTGCACGGCGCAGTCCTCGGCCGAAAGGCCGTGCGCGAGCGCCTCGGTCGCCGCCCGAACGGCGAGGAGTCGGTCCGCCAGCGAGGCGGGATCGCGTGCAAGCGTTGCGTGGGCGACGGAATCGTTCGGCATCGGGACTCGGTCGATCGCGCGATCAGGGAAGCGCGCTCACGTCGCCGCCTCCATCACCACCCGGGCTCCCCCGAGATCGCGTTGTCGGCGTCCCGACGGCAATCGGCTTGCCGTCGATCCCCGCTGCGCGGGGCCCCTCGCCGGGTGCCTCATGCCGTCACCTTCACACCCTTCCAGAAGGCGATGCGTCCGGCGATCTGCTTCGCGGCGTCCTTCGGGGTCGGGTAGTACCAGGCGGCGTCGCGGTTGACGGCGTCGCCGACTACCACGTCGTGGTAGCTCGCAGTGCCTTTCCAGCCGCACACGGTGTGGGTCGCGCTGTCGCGCAGGTGCCCGGGCTTCACCGCGGACGCGGGGAAATAGTGGTTGCCTTCGACCACCACGGTGTCGTCGCTCTCGGCGATGACGACGTCGTTCCAGACGGCTTTCATGTGACGGACCTCTTCGGACGGAGTGGGCAGAGCGCGACGCGCGCGACGGTCACGGCACCGCCGGGCCCGCGACACGAACGCCGTCCGCGCCGGCGACGACCATCGACAGGCCGGGGCGGATGAGGGTCCACGCGTCGACGCCGGCGGCGTCGTTCCAGATCTCGAGCGTGCGTGCGCCAGCGAGCGTGAGCACCACGTCACCGGTGCGCGCGTTCACCCGGGCTTCGGTGACCTTGGCGTCGACCAGCAGCGCGGCCGCGAGTTCGGCCGGATCGAGCGCGTCGGCGCCGGCGAACAGCCGCTGGTGGCCGGAGCGCCCCATCAGCACGCCGTCGGGGCCGCCGATGCGCCAGGCGCACTCGACCACCAGCCGCGCGGTGCCGAACTCGATCAGCAGGCCGTCGTTCGAGCGACGCCGCACGCGCCTCCACGTCCTGCAGCTCGCGGCCGGTCCCCTCGCGATCGAGCTCGAGGCGCCGCACCGAGTCGCGCGCCTCGCGCAGCGTGCGCTCGGCCTGCTCCACCTGC
>JALORJ010000009.1 GCA_025459035.1 Burkholderiales bacterium | reverse complement strand
CGACGAGCACGACGGCGATGCCGAGCGTCGTGCGCACGCGGTCGATCACGTCGCCGAGGGCGGCGGTCTCGGCGGCGTCGAGCCCGGCCGCCGGTTCGTCGAGCAGCAGCACGCGCGGGCGCGTCGCGAGCGCCCGCGCGATCTCGACCCGGCGCTGGTCGCCGTAGGCCAGCTCGCCGGCACGGCGCGGCGCGAGGTCCGCGACGCCGACCAGCGCGAGCATCTCGCGCGCGAGCGTTCGCTGGGCCACGATCGCGCGCCGCCCCGCCGGCAGGCCGAGCCACGCGACCGGTCCGAACGCCGGGTGGCGCACGGCCGCGGCGGCGAGCACGTTGTCTTCGACGGTCAGCGCGCGAAACAGTCGCGTGTGCTGGAAGGTGCGCGCGACGCCGAGCCGCACGATGCGGGCGGGCGGTGCCCCGAGCACGTCGCGACCGTCGACCGTCAGCGTGCCGGCGTCGGCCCGCGTGAAGCCGGTCAGCACGTTGAACAGCGTGCTCTTGCCCGAGCCGTTGGGGCCGATCACCCCGACGATCTCGCCGGCGGCCACGGAGATGGCGTGATCGGCGAGCGCGACGAGGCCGCCGTAGCGCTTCGTCAGCGCCCGCCCGGACAGCAGCGGCGCAGCCGTCGACGCGGCGTCGGCCGGGACGCGCGACGCAAGTGCCGACGCCGTCGCGGTCATCGCCACGCCGCGGCCCGCTTCATGGTCGTGCGTCCACCGGTCGTGCAGCAAGGGCGGCGAAGCGCGTCGCCGCGCCGCAGTCCGCCCCGCACACCGCGTGCTGGAAGGTCGCGTGGTCGACGTTGTCGCCGGTGAGCAGCAGCACGGCCGGCGTCGGGATGCCGCGCGGTTCGGCGAGCAGCGCCGCGATGCCGGCGGCACCGGCGCCTTCCACGACCAGCCGCTCGTGCACGTACGCGTGGCGCATCGCGTGGGCGACCTGCGCGTCGCTCACGAGGCGCACGTCGTCGACCAGCGCCTGCACCATGCGGAACGTGCAGCGGTTGTCGAGACCGATGCCGCCGCCGAGGCTGTCGGCCAGGCTCGCCTCTTCGGTCACTTCGATCGGCCGCCCGGCCTCGAGGCTGCGCAGCATCGCCGGGCCGCGATCGCTCGACACGCCGATCACCCGGATCGACGGGTCGGCGGACTTCAGTGCGAGCGCGACGCCGCTGGCCAGGCCGCCGCCGCTCAGCTGCACCAGCACGCTGCGGACCTCGGGCAGGCGTTCGACGATCTCCAGCCCGCAGGTCCCCTGGCCGGCGATCACCCACGGGTCGTCGAACGGGCTGACCAGGATCAGACCGGCGTCGCGCGCCAGCGCTTCGGCGTGCGCCTGCGCCGCGTCCTGGCTGGTGCCGACCACTTCGACTTCGGCGCCGACCGCGCGCAGCGCCGCGCGCTTGTTCTGCGGCACCAGCGCCGACACGCAGACCACCGCGCGCATGCCGAGCTGGCGCGCGACGTACGCGACACCGCGCCCGTGGTTGCCGGTCGACACGGTGACGACCCCGCGCGCGCGCTCGTCGGCACCGAGCGCAAGCAGTCGCGACGCCGCCCCGCGCAGCTTGAACGCGCCGGTGGCCTGCATCGTCTCGACCTTGAGCCAGACCGGTCCGCCCGCGAGCGTGGACAGACTGGGCGACGGCTTGAGCGGCGTCTCGATCGCGATCCCGCGGATGCGCGCACGGGCCGCGAGCACGTCGGCGAGCGTGACGGGGAGGGCGTCGGTGGCGGCGGGCATCGAGCGGTGGAGCGTCCGGAGAAAGACGCGTCGCGGGACTGTAACGATGATTTCAGGGTTGACTGGATGTTCGGAGCGCTGAAATCATCAAGTCAATCCCCGCACCGTCATGGAACCCCGATGAACTCGCCCGGCGCATCGCGCCCCGCGGCGTCCGGCCCGCCGCTGGCGCCGAGCTTTCTCGATGCCGACGAGCGCCCCTTCGAGCTGCTGCGCCCGGACGGGACCGGCGCGCCGTTCCTCACCTGCGACCACGCGTCGCCCGCCATCCCGCGTCGGCTCGGCACGCTCGGACTGCCCGAGTCGGAGCGACTGCGCCACATCGGCTGGGACATCGGCATCCTCGAGGTCGCGCTGCGGCTGTCCGCGCGGCTCGACGCGACGCTCGTCCACACCAACTTCTCGCGGCTGGTGATCGACTGCAACCGCGATCCGGCGCGTCCCGACGCGATCGCGCCGACGAGCGACGGCACGCCGATCCCGGGCAACGTCGGCATCACCGAGCCGCAGCGCGCTGCGCGCCGCGCCGCGCTGTTCGATCCGTACCACGCGGCCATCGGGGCGGCGCTCGATGCCCGCACGGCGGCCGGGCGGCCGACGGTGCTGTTCGCGCTGCACAGCTTCACGCCGACGCTCGCGTCGCGCGCGGTGTCGCGTCCGTGGCACTGCGGCACCGGCGATCTGGCGCACCGGCGTACCGGCGCGCTGCTGCGCGCCGCCTTGACCGAGATCGATCCTGCACTGGTGATCGGCGACAACCAGCCCTATGCGGTCGGGCGCGACAGCGACTGGGGCGTGCTGGTACACGGCGAGGACCGGGGCGTGCCGAGCGTGCTGCTCGAGATCCGTCAGGACCAGCTGCGCGACCCGGCCGGGATCGACGCGTGGGCTGCGCGCCTCGCGCGCGCACTGCCGCGCGTCGTGGACGCGCTCGGTGCCGATGCCCGACCGCGCCCGGTCGCGACCGCCTGACCCGCGCGGCGTCCCCAACCTCCCGCTTTGCGTCGACCCCTCCCACGAGCCTTCGCCATGCCCCTGCCCGCCATCCCCCCGATCGACGCCGCCGACGGCGCCTACCGCGAGCGCCCGGTCGAACTCGCGCAGACCGCGCTGCTGTCGATCGACATGCAGAACGCCGAGTGGTCGCCCGAGCAGATGGCGCGCGCGCGCACGCCCGGCAGTCCCGACGCGCGCCTGCTGCCGTTTCTCGAGCGCCTGGAACAGGTGGTGATGCCGAACCAGGCGCGTCTGCTCGCGGCGGCGCGTGCGCATCGCGTCGAGGTGATCTTCACGACCATTGAAGCGCTCACGCAGGACGGGCGCGACTGCAGCCTCGATCACCGCATCAGCGGCCTCGTGTTCCCGAAGGGTTCGTGGGAAGCGAAGGTGATCGCGCGCGTCGGGCCGGTCGGCGACGAGATCGTGATCCCGAAGACCTCGTCGGGCATCTTCAACTCGACCAACATCGAATACGTGCTGCGCAACCTCGGCGTGCGCTACCTCGTGATGTTCGGCGTCAACACCGACCAGTGTGTCGAGGGCGCGATCCGCGACGCCGCCGACCGCGGTTTTCTGGTGACGCAGATCGACGACTGCTGCGCGTCGAGCGTACCGGGCGGGCACGAGCGTTCCGTCGACGCGATGCGCGGCCACTTCTGCCGCACCCGCACTACCGACGAGATGATCGCGGAGTTCGCGGCGCTGGCTGCCGCGGGATCCGCCACGGCCCGCCACGCATGACCCCGAGGAGCCCTGCGCGATGAACCAGCCCGTCACGACCGACGACGCACTCGCGATGCTGTCCGCGATGGACCGCGCGTCGCTGATCCACCCGTTCACGCACCTGCGCGGGCTGGCCGACGGCTCGATCCCCAACCGCGTCGTCGACCGGGGCAGCGGCTGCCGCATCGTCGATCGCACCGGCCGCACGCTGCTCGACGGCTTCGCGGGGCTGTACTGCGTGAACGTCGGCTACGGCCGCGCCGACATGGCCGACGCCATCTACCGCCAGGCGAAGGATCTCGGCTTCTATCAGAGCTACGCGGGGCACGCGACCGAGGCGCTGATCCGCCTGTCCGCGCGCCTGGTCGCGATGGCGCCAGGCAAGGCGTCGAAGGTCTGCTACGGCCTGTCGGGCTCGGACGCGAACGAGACCAACGTGAAGATCGCGTGGCTCTACAACAACGCGCTGGGCCGGCCGCGCAAGAAGAAGATCGTGTCGCGCCACCGCGGCTACCACGGCAGCACGATCTTCGCCGGCGGCCTCACCGGGATGAGCCTGTACCACGAGCATTTCGACATGCCGCTCGGTCCGATCCGGCACACCGGCGCGCCGCACCACTGGCGCGCGGCGCTGCCTGGCGAGACCGAGGCGGAGTTCTCGTCGCGGCGCGCGCGTGAACTCGAGGAACTGATCCAGATCGAGGGCCCCGACACGATCGCCGCCTTCATCGCCGAACCGGTGCTGGGCACCGGCGGGCTGGTGCCGCCGCCGGCCGGCTACTTCGACGCGATCCGACCGGTGCTCGAGCGCCACGACATCCTGCTGATCGTCGACGAGGTGGTCACCGGCTTCGGGCGCACCGGCAAGCTGTTCGGGTCGCAGATGTACGGGCTCGAGCCCGACCTGATGACCCTCGCCAAGGGCTTGACGAGCGCCTACGTGCCGATGTCGGCGAGCGTGGTGAGCGAGCGCGTGTGGAGCGTGCTGCGCGATGCGTCGGACACGCTCGGGCCGTTCGCCCACGGCTACACGTACTCCGGTCATCCGCTCGGTGCCGCCGCCGCCAACGTCGCGCTCGACATCGTCGAGCGCGAGGACCTGCCCGGCAACGCGGCCCGCGTCGGGGCGAGCTTCAACCGGCAGCTGCACGAGGCGTTCGACGGCCATCCGCTGGTCGGCGAAGTGCGCGGCATCGGTCTGATGGCGGCGCTCGAGTTCGTCGCGGACCGCCGCCAGCGCACCTTCTTCGCGCCGGGCCTGAAGGTCGGGGCGCGCGTCTCGGCCGCGTGCCTCGAAGGCGGGCTGATCGCACGCGCGATGCCGCACGGCGACATCCTCGGCTTCTCGCCGCCGCTCGTGATCGGCGAGGAAGACGTCGCCGAGATCGTGCGCATCGCGAAGACGGCCGTCGACAAGGTGGCCGATGCACTGAAGGCCGAGGGCGTCTGGAAGCCTTGATGCCGAAGCGGCCCGCGACGGCCGAGCGCAGCGCGCGCCGGCGCAGCGCCTGACGTCGATGCCGCCCGTGCCGCGCGTCTTCGACGCGCCGACGCTGCGCGCTGCCGTCGATCTCGATCTCGACGTCGTCGCCACGATCGAGGCGGCCTTCGCGGCGCTCGGCCGCGGTGAAGGGGTCATGCCGCCGGTCCTGCGGCTCGACATCCCGGGCCGGCCGGCGGAGATGGACGTGAAGACCGCGTGGCTGCCGGATCTGCCGGTGTTCTGCCTGAAGGTGTCGACAGGCTTCTTCGACAACGCGGCACGCGGCCTGCCGAGCCTCGACGGGATGATGGTGGCGATCGACGCGCAGACCGGAGGCGTGCGCGCCGTGCTGCTCGACCGGGGATGGCTCACCGACGTGCGCACCGCCGCCGCGGGGGCGGTTGCGGCGCGGTGGCTCGCACGCGCCGACGCGACGGTCGCGGCGATCGTCGGCACCGGCGTGCAGGCGCGACTGCAGGCCCGCGCGCTGGCGCTGGTGCGACCGATCGCGCGCTATCGCGTGGCGGGGCGCGATCTCGCGAAGGCGCGCGCGGCCGCGGCCGACATCGCCGCCGCGACCGGGCGCGAGGCGGTCGCGGTGGACTCCGTCGAGGCGGCGGTGCGCGACGCGGATGTCATCGTCACGGCCACGGCATCGACCACGCCGCTGCTGCGCGCGCAACGGCTGCAGCCGGGCCAGCACGTGACCGCGGTCGGCGCCGACGCCGAGCACAAGCAGGAACTCGACGCGCAGGCGCTCGCGCGGGCCGACCGTGTCGTGGTCGACCGGCGCACCCAGTGCGAGCGTCTGGGCGAGCTGCACCACGCGCTTGCCGCCGGCGTGATCGACCTCGGGCGTGTCGTCGAGCTCGGCGAGGTCGTGGTCGGGCTCGCCGCGGGGCGCACGTCGCCCGACGCGATCACGGTGTGCGACCTGACCGGCACCGGCGCGCAGGACACGGCCATCGCCGCGCTGACGCTGGCGCGGCTGGGGATCTGAGCGACCGCGTCGCCGGCAGGACCGGGGCCGCCGGGGTGCGGTCGCCGCGACGCGCGTGTCGTCGATCGCACCGGCCGCGCGGCCACGCGCCGCCTCCGCGTCAGCGCGTCGCGGCGCCGTCCGGCGCCGACGGCGGCACCACGCGCGCGGCCGGCGCCGCGAACTCGGCGCCCGGCGGCACGAGCTGCGGCTCGGCCGGATCGGTCTCGTAATGCGGCGACATGATCTGCACGCCGTACTCGTTGAACACGTCGAGCACATGGCCGTGCAGCGCGTTGATCGCCTCGATGCGCCGATGCGGCGCGTTGCGCGTCGCCTGCGCGCACAGCCGGTACTCGACGTAGAAGTCCGACAGCGCGGTCTGCACGACATACGGGGGTGGCGTGTCGGCCACCCCGGGGGTGCGGCGGGCGGCTTCGAGCAGCAGGGCATGCACCTGGCGCCACGGCGTCGAGTAGCCGATGGTCACCGCCGTGTGCAGCACGAAGCGGCCGTCCGGGACGAGCCGCGAGAAGTTGCGCACCGGCTGCCCGAACACGAGCGCACTGGGCAGGCTCACCTCTTCGCCCATGCCGGTGTGGATGCGCGTGGCAAGCATGCCGACCGACACCACGGTGCCTTCGATGTCGCCGACCTTCACGTACTCGCCGACGCGCAGCGCGCGCGAGTACATCAGGCTGAGCCCCGACAGCGCCTGGCCGATGACACCCGACGCGCCCAGCGACAGCATCAGCCCCGCGAGCACGGTGATGCCCTTGAACGCCTCGGTCCCCGAGCCCGGCAGGTAGGGATAGGCCATCGCGATCGCGAACAGCCACACGACGACCGTGCCGAGGCGCCGTGTCGGGGCGGCGATGTCGGCGTCGAGCCAGCCCACCTGCAGGTCGCCGCGTTCGACCGACAGCAGCACGCGCGAGACCGCGCGCGAGATCAGCCGCGCGACCAGGAAGATCAGCAGCGCCGTGACCAGTCCGGGGATCGCGCGGGCCACGGCCAGCGCCCAGGCGCCGATCTGGTCGAGCATCCACGCCGTCGCGCGCTCGCCCCACGGCCGCGTGTACGCGAACTGGCGCAGCACGAAGGTGACCCAGGCGTCGGCGATCGCGATGCCGAACACCCACGCGACCGCATCGACCAGCAGCAGCAGGGCGGGCGACACGTGCTCCGACCATGTCGCGATCATCGCGGTGCCGGCATGGCGCGCACGCCACGCGTCGAGCGCGCCGCGAACGCGCCCGGCGACCCGGCGCCGCACCCGCACGACGCCCCACACCAGCAGCGCCGCGACGACCGTGACCACTGCCGACAGCGAGGCGCCCTTCAGCAGCGAGGTCGGATCGGTCATCTCGCGGGCCTCGGCGAGTGCCACCTCGAGGCGGCGCTGCACTTCCTGCGCCGCGACGTCGAGCGTCATGCCACCGCCCATCCCGGCGACGTCGTCGGGCATCAGGAAGAACACCACGCTGCCGTCGACCTCGAAGCGCACGCCGTCGCCGGTGGCGGTGCGCGTCACCTGTCGCGCGCCGCCGCGGGCGATGATGGCGTCGAGTTGCGTCGTCGCGAGCGTCGCGCGCTCGCGCGGTGCGCTGCCGAGCAGCGTCGCGTGCAGCGTGACGACGTTGCGGTTGCCGACGACGACCACCTGCGGCTCCGGGGCCGGCGGGGCGGTCGCCGCGGCGGCGGCGGCGCGCGCCGCACCCGCCGGCAGCGCGACGGCGAACAGCCCGATGGCGAACAGCGCGAGCGCCACGGCCGCGACGGCGATCGGCGCGCGCCATGCGCTCGCGCCGAGGCGCGACGCGAACATCGCCGCGGGGCTCACAGGGCCTCGAACGTGTGGAGCTGGTCCTTGCGCAGCCGATGCACGCCGAACAGCAGGCCGCCCGACGCCGCCGGGGCGGTCGGGTCGCCGGCGAGACGGAACAGCACCGACGTCGCGTCGTCCTCCACCAGGTCGGCACGCACCACGAAGCGCTCGGGCGACGCGATGCCGCCGGCGCGGTGGCCGACCAGATGCAGGCTGCCGATCAGCGCCTGCCGTCCGTCGGGCCGCAGCGCGTCGCGGTGAGCGCGCTCGATCAGCGCACGCAGCTCGACGGCCGCGTCGGCAAGCGCGGCGCGCAGCTCCGCGCGCAGCGTGGCATCCCCGCGCGCGAAGGCCGCCGCCGGCCATGCGGGACGCAGATGCGCGTGGTAGCGCCCGACCCAGTCGGGGCCTTCGACGTGGAACACGAAGCTCAGGCGGTAGCGGCCGTCGACGCAGGCCTGCACGAAGACGAACGGCAGCAGGCGCCACGGGGACGCGTCGCGGGCCAGCACCGGACTGCCCGCCAGGCGAGTCGCGGCGATGCGATACGGCGCGAGGTCGGCATACAGCGCGTCGTACGTCGCCGCCGCGTCTCGGCGCGCCGCGTCCATCGCGACGTCGCGCACGAACGGCAGCGCGCTCAGCGTGTCGGGCGCCGCTTCCGCCGCGAGCAGCACGAACTGCGCGTGCGGAAACGGCGTGGCGTAGGCCGGCAGCGCCGCCGGCAGCGCGCGCTCGAGCACCACGCCGCGCTGCAACCGTTCGCCGGCGGGCACGCTCGGGCGCGACGCCGTGCATCCGGCGAGCGCAAGCGCGGGGAGGGCGGCAAGCAGGTGGCGGCGAGTCGGCATGGGCGGGATCGCAACGGTCGGCAACCCGCCGAGTGTCGCGAAATCCGCGCGCTTCGGGGGCCCGGGCCTCGGCACGACGCGCTCCGACGATGCGGCGCGCGCACGCAGGCGGGCCGGCGCACGGCCGGCACAGCGCCGTCGCGGCCGCGACTCGGGCGACACTTCGCGCATCGATGCTTCGAGGAGTACCCGGATGATGCTGGCCGATCTACGCAAGGACTACTCGCGCGCGCGCTTCGACGAGGCCGACGCGCATCCCGACCCGCTGGAGCAGTTCCGCCGCTGGCTAGACGAGGCGCTGGCCGCGCAGTTGCCGGAGCCGAACGCGATGACGCTGGCGACCGCCACGCCGGACGGCGTGCCGTCGTCGCGCATCGTGCTGATCAAGGGCGTCGACGCCCAGGGGATCACCTGGTTCACGAACTACGAGAGCCGCAAGGGCCGCGAGCTGGCCGTCAATCCGCACGCGTGCCTGCTGTTCCACTGGGTCGAGCTCGAACGTCAGGTGCGCATCGAAGGCCGCGTCGCGCGCACCCGCGTCGAAGAGTCCGACGCCTATTTCCGGACCCGTCCTCTCGGCAGCCGCATCGGCGCGTGGGCGTCGCCGCAGAGCGCGGTGATCGCCGGTCGGGCCGCGCTCGAAGCGCTGATCGACGCCCACACCGCGACGCTGGGCGACGCCCCGAACTGCCCGCCGCACTGGGGCGGCTACCGGCTGGTGCCGACCGCGTTCGAGTTCTGGCAGGGGCGTCCGAGCCGCCTGCACGATCGGCTGCGCTATCGGCCTTCGGATGCAGGCGACGGCACCGCCTGGACGATCGAGCGGCTGGCGCCGTGACCGCGCCCACGTCTCCGCCGTCGCCGCCGGACGTCACGCCCGCGGCGTCCGGCCGCGTCGACGCCGGCGGCTTCCCGGTGGCTGTGCAGGCCGCCGACACGCCGCTGCGCACGAAGCCGTCGAACTACCCGGCGCCGTTTGCCGCCCGCATGCAGGGCCGCGAGAAGCGCCCGCTGGGCGATCGGTTCGGGCTCACGCGCTTCGGCGTGAACCACGTGCGCCTCGCACCGGGCAGCCAGGCGTCGCTGCGTCACGGCCATTCGCTGCAGGACGAGTTCGTCTACGTGCTGGCCGGGCATCCGGTGCTGCTGACCGATGCCTGCGCGTTGCCGCTGGCGCCGGGCATGTGCGCGGGCTTCCGCCACGGCAGCGGCGATGCGCACACGCTCGTCAACCCTGGCGACACGTGGGTCGAGTACCTCGAGGTCGGCGACCGCACCGAGGGCGACACGGTGCACTACCCCGACGACGATCTGCAGGCGCTGCGGCGCGACGGTGCCTGGGTCTTCGCGCACAAGGACGGCACGCCGTGGTGACGCGCACCGCGCTGGTCGCGGGCGCGACCGGTGTGGTGGGCCGCGCGCTCGTCGCGCATCTCGCGGCGCAGCCCGACTGGCGCGTCATCGCCGTGTCGCGCCGGCGCCCCGCGGACCTCGAGGTCGGCGCCGTGCACGTGGCCGTCGACCTCGGCGATCGCGACGCGACCCGTGCGGCGTTCGCACAGCAGGCGCGCGGCGTCACGCACGCGTTCTTCTGCGCGTACGTCGCCGATCCCGATCCCGACGCGCTGATCGCGCGCAACGTCGCGCTGTTCGAGCACGTGGTCGACGCCGTCGACGCTGCAGCGCCGGCGCTGGCGCATGTCCAGACCGTCGCCGGGACGAAGTGGTACGGCAGCCACCTCGGGCCGTTTCGTGTGCCGGCGCACGAGTCGCAGCCGCGCCATCCGGGGCGCAACTTCTACTTCGACCAGCAGGACGCGCTCGTGCAGCGCGCCGCGCGCAGCGCCGGGCGCTGGCACTGGTCGGCCGTGCGACCGCACGCGGTGTGCGGCGACACGCTCGGCAGCCCGATGAACCTCGCGCTCGTGCTGGCCACGTGGGGCAGCGTGTGCCGCGCGGTCGGCGAGCCGCTGTGCCATCCGGGCCCTGCCGCCAACCTCACGGCGTGGTACCAGTGCTGCGATGCCGGCCTGCTCGCCCGCGCGATGACGCACGTGGCGACCGCTCCCGCCTGCGCCGACCGGGCCTTCAACGTGACCAACGGCGACCTGTTTCGCTGGTGCGACGTCTGGCCGGCGCTCGCGGCGTTCTTCGGCGTCGCCGACGGCGGCAACGTGCCGGGTTCGCTGGTCGACTGGATGGCGGACAAGGCCCCGGTCTGGGACGCGCTGGTCGCGAGGCACGGCCTGCAGCCGCATCGCCTGCATGCCATCGCCGCGTTCGGCTTCGGCGACTTCGTGTTCCGGTCGACCTGGGACATCGCGTCCGACACCGGCGCGCTGCGGCGCTCGGGGTTCGGCGAGCGCATCGACTCCGAGGCGATGCTGGTCGCACGGTTGCAGCACTGGCGCGCGGCGCGGGTGATTCCGTAGGCCGCGTGTCGGCGGCTGCCGATGCCATCCGCATCGCGGTGGACGGTGTCGCGCGTCGCCGTCGAGATAGGGTCTCCGATTGCCATTTCGCGGGTCTAGGCTCGGTCGAACATGACGGCGTGATCGGTTCACGCGCGTCCGACCTCGGGAGGCTCCGCATGCGATCCACTTGTCCCGGACGTCGCTGCATCGCGCACGCGGTCGCCGTCGTCGTCTTCGGCACCGCGACCGCGGGGGTCGCCGTCGCGCAGACGGCCGGCGACCGCACCGGTCGCTACGTCTTCGACACCGATACCGGCGCGATCCGTGCGGAGACGCTGGTCGAGCAGGTCATCGCGGCCGGCCCGCGCCCGATCACGATCCTGGTCCCGCAGTTCGTCGACGTGACCGGCTTCAACGGGGCGTCGTTCGCCGCGACGGCGCGCGGCAACGTGATGCAGTGGACCTTCCATGGCGATCTGTCGGTGCGTGGCACCGATGCGATCGTGTTCGCCGGCGCGCGCGGCGCGGCGCTGCACGCCACCAACAATGCGCGCGTTGCATCCGGGGCGCGGCTCGATGCAGCGGCCTCGGCCGCGGGGCCGGGCGCCGGAGGCGGGCGCGGCGGGACCGGGGGCGGCGGGGGTGCCGGCGCGTTCGGCAACTCCGGGATCACGGTCTGCCCGCCCGACTGCGGACCCGCGACCGGCACCGGCGGCGCTGCGGGGACATCCGGTCGTTTCGACATCGGGTTGGCCGCCACGATCGACAGGGTCCCGGGGACTGCCGGGACCGGTGGCGGCGCCGGGCGCGTCGGCGGCGCCGCCACGGCGCTGCCGGGCCTGGGCGGGATCGGCACCGCGGGTTCGAGCGGGATCGGCAGCGCCGACGGCGGCGGACGCAACGCGGACGACGCGAATCGAGCTTTCGTCGTCACGCCGTCGTTCACCGGTGCGGCCGGAGGCTCCGGCGGACCGGCGGGCGCCGGGGGCGCGGGCGGGGCCACCGGCAACACCGCGCCCGCCAGCGGCGACATCTTTTTGCTGGCGGGCACCGTGAGCGGTTCGCCGGGCGCGAACGGCGGCCACGGCGGCGCGGGCGCGAACGGCGTCGGCGGGGCGGTCTATCTGAGCCGCGAGGTCCCGGTGGCTGGCGCTGGAGGCCGCAACCAGGCGGTCGGCGGCGTGCCCACCGGAGGGGGCGGTGGCGCGGGCGGACAAGGCGGCACCGGTGGCATGGCCGGCGCCAACGGCGGTCAGGGCGGGGGTGGCGGCGGTGGCGGGGGCGGGGGTGCGGGGCTCACGATCGCGGTGCTCGGTGGGGTCCAGCACCCGGGCGGTGCCGGCGGTGCCGGCGGCGCGGGCGGCGCAGGCGGGGCAGGCGGCCGTGGCGGCGAAGGCGGTGTCGGCGGCGACGGTGGACACGGCGGTGGCGTGATCGACCTGACCGCCCGCGGCAAGGTGGAGATCGACGGCGCGTTCCTCGTCGGCGGCAGTCTGGGGACCGGCGGCCGCAGCGGAAGCGCCGGCGCAGCCGGGGCTGCCGGGAGTGCCGGCCAGCCAGGTCTGGCGGGTGCCGCTGGCGCGGTGTCGCCGACCGCGCCGTTCCCGCAAGGGGGGAATGGCGGTGCAGGCGGCAACGGCGGGCGCGGCGGTGATGGCGGCGCAGGAGCCGCCGGCATGCCGGGCTCGGCCGGTGGCGGCGGTGCGGGCGGCTCGGTGCGGCTGGGCGCGAGCGTGCTCGCGATCGGTGCGGCGACGGTCGACACCGCGGGTGGAGCGGGCGGGCAGGCCGGCCGGCTGCTGCTCGCGTCGAACACCGCGGTCGGCGCAGGCCACGGGCTCGCGCCGCGTGTCGAGCAGCAGGAAGGTGCCCGAGGTGCCAACCCGTTCACGCCCGGCGACGTGTTCACGCGCCAGCCGGAAGTCACGCCCTACCTGCCCGACCTCGAAGGCGGAGCGGAGCGCTACGGCGTGATGCGGGAAGCCGCCGATGCGGCGCCGTTCGCGGCGATCGTCGGCCTCGCGCCTGCGCGGGCGATCGCCGCGCTCGCGCGCATCGTCGACGAAGCGGCCGTGCTCGGCGTCGATTTCATCGGCTTCGACCTGATCGTCTACGTCAATCTGGCCGACCACGCGCTGGACGCGCCCGGCTTCTCGCTCGCGCGCATCCTGAACTTCGGCGGAACCGATCTCACGGGGGTCGACCTGACGCCCGACCTGCTGATCGAGGGCGGCCCGGACGCGGCCGGCGACGTGGTGCTCGCGCGCGCGCCGCAGTCCCTGCTGGCAGGAGGCTGGACACGCGATCCGCTGTTCGGCGGCGCGGGTGCGGAGGTGCTGGCCGCGCTGCGGGCCCGCGGCGTGTACGCGACGCTGGTCGAGAGCGACACGCGACTGCGGGCGGTGATGACGGCGGACGGCCTGGTCGCGAGCGGCGAACTCGGTCCCGGAGGCGGCGTCACCTACCTCGCGAAGCCGGTCCCCGAGCCGGCGACGTGGACGCTCGTGCTGGTCGGCACGGCGCTGCTGTTGTCGGCCGCCGTGCGGCGCAGGCTTGCCGCGCGGAGCGCCTGACACGGCCTGCGTCGCACCGTCTGCCAACGCGGTGTGCGACCGCGCGGCACCCGTGAGGCGACCGAGTCGCGCGATCGTCGGCAACGCGATCCGCCGCAGTCGATGACGTCGTCGCCGCGGCGCGCTCGCCTCGCCGAGCGATCGCGTGCGGGTCGCGACGTACCGCCCGCAGCCGCGTCGCCCGCACACGATCGGCTCGATCGGCTGGCGTGACCGCGGGTTCCGGTCGACGCGGCCCGTCGCGTCGGACAGCGGCGCGCTGCGGCGCTCGGGGTTCGGCGAGCGCATCGACTCCGAGGCAATGCGACTCGCGCGGTTGCGGCACCGGCGTGACTCACGCGTGATTACGTCGCCCGTTCAGATCGCAGCCCTCACGGGCCGAGGAATTTCGGCACGATCGGATCGCTTTCTGCCATCGCGACCGGCGGGCGTCGGTCACACGAATCGATGCGCCGACACGACACGGGTGGCAAGCGACACGACGCTCGCGGCGGTGATGCAGGGCGGCGGGCTGTCCCCGTGGGTGAACCTCGGACCGGACGACGGCGCCTGCAGGCCCCGATCCCGGGGCCGGGGACGTGGGGGCGGATGGCGGGCGGGCCGGGTGCGGTGATCGTGCTGCGCCGGCGTCGAGGTCAACCGCATCGCCGATGCGACGTCGCAACGGCCTGAGCCCGCGGCGCGGCCGACCAGCGCAGGCGGGCGCGCGTCAGTCCGGCGTGGGCACGAGGCGGTAGCCCACGCCGGTCTCGGTGAGCAGGTGCTTCGGGCGCGACGGGTCGGCCTCGAGCTTGCGACGCAGATGCCCCATGTAGACGCGCAGGTAGTGGCCGTCGTCGGCGTGTGACGGACCCCACACGTCGCGCAGCAGATGGCGCTGGGTGAGGACGCGTCCGGGGTGTGCGAGCAGCGCGGCGAGCACGCGGTACTCGGTCGGCGTCAGGTGCACGGCGCGACCGGCGCGGCGCACCGACCGCGCGGCGAGGTCGACCTCGACGTCGCCGAAGCGCACCACGGCCTCGTCGCGCGCCGGGTGTCGACGGCGCAGCAGGGCGCGCGTGCGCGCGAGCAGCTCGGGCATTCCGAACGGCTTGGTCAGGTAGTCGTCGGCTCCGGCATCGAGCGCCGCGACCTTCGTGGTCTCGAGCGTGCGGGCGGACAGCACCAGCACCGGCACCGTCGACCAGGCGCGCAGTTCGCGCACGAGCGCGACGCCGTCGCCGTCGGGCAGTCCCAGGTCGAGGACGACCAGATCCGGATGCCGCGTGCCTGCGTCGATCAGACCGCGCGCGATGGTGTCGGCCTCGTGGACCGTCCAGCCCTCGGACTCGAGCGCCACGCGCACGAAGCGGCGGATCTGCGGCTCGTCCTCGACCAGCAGGGCGACACGGGCATTCATGCCTGACGCTCCGGGGCCGGCGGCGCGCCCGCATCGGTCGGCGTGTCGGTCCTCGGCCCCGCAGACGCGTGCGTCGCTGCGCGCGGCGAGGGCGCCGGGCGCGCTGCGGCGCGGTGCTGCGCCTCGTCGGATGCGTCGATCGGGCTCTCCTCGACCGGGGGCGGTGTGCCGGCGCGCAGCCGGAACGCGAATCGCGCCCCGTGCGGCGAGCGGTTCGACGCGTCGAGGCGACCGTCGTGGGCGTCGATCGCGGCGCGCGCGATGGCCAGTCCGAGTCCGGTGCCGTGCACGGTCGACGCGCGCGCCCCGCGCGCCGCGGTGTCGAACTGGCCCGCCGCATCGCCCGGTGGCAGACCGGGCCCGTCGTCGTCCACGGCGACCGCGATCCACGTGTCGTCGACCCATGCGCTCACGGCGATCGGCGTGCCGCTCGGGGTGTGGCGCGCCGCGTTCTCGAGCAGGTTGCACAGCACGCGCTCGATCAGCAGTGCATCGCACTGCACGAGCGGCAGATCCGCCGGCAGGCGGATCGCGAGCGGGTGATCGGCGAGCACCGCGGCGCGCGCCCGGACCGCGCTGCCCACCAGTTCCTCGATCGACTGCCACTGGCGATCGAGCACCACCGCCCCCGACTGCAGCCGCGCCATCTCGAGCAGGTCGTCGACGAGCCGCGCCATGCCGACGGCCTCGTCGCGGATCGCGTCGACCAGCGCCGCGTGCGCGGCCGGCAGCGTCGGCGGGGTCAGCGCGAGCTGCTCGGCCAGTCCGCGCAGCACCGTGAGCGGTGTGCGCACGTCGTGCGACAGCGCCTGCAGCAACGTGCTGCGCAGTCGTTCCGACGCGACGTTCACCAGCGCCTCCTGGGCCACCGCGATGTAGTGGACGCGCTCGAGCGCGATGCCGATCAGCGCCGCGAACACCTCGAGCTCGCGTGCGACCTCGGGGTTCGCGAGCTGCGCCGGCTGCCGCGGATCGAGCGCCAGCACGCCGCGCACGCGCATCGGTCCGACCAGCGGCACGTAGCGCAGCTTCGCGTCGGCGAGCGTCGCGGTACCGGCACCCGCAGGCTCGGCATGCGTGTGGACCCAGTGCGCGACCGTGTCGTCGATGCCCGCGGCAGGCGCGATGACCAGCCGGTCCTCGGCATCGGGCAGCAGCAGCACGGCGCGGCCGTCGAACGCCGCACGCACGGCCGCCTGCGCGATCTCGACGATCTGCTCGGCCACGATCGCGCCGGACAGGTCGCGCGACAGCTCGAAGAGGCGGCGCGCGCGCAGCTCGCGCTCGGCGGCCCCGCGCGCCTGGAAGCGCAGATCCGCGGCGAGCTGCCCGACGAGCAGGCCGGTGGCCAGCATCACCGCGAAGGTCACGACGTACTCGATGTCCTCGACCGCGAAGGTGAACCGCGGCGGCACGAAGCCGAAGTCGAACAGCAGCACCGACAGCACCGCGGCCAGCGCGGCCGGGCCGCGGCCGAACGCCCACGCGACGCCCAGCACCGTGAGCAGGAACAGCATCACGATGTTGACCAGTGCGAGCACCGGCAGCAGCGCGGCCGCGACAAGGGTCACGGCGAGGCACGCCGCCGCGCTCCAGGCCCACCGCATCGCGCCGTGGCGCGGTCCGGCAGCACCGGCCGTCCGCGTCGCCGCCGCACCGTGCGTACCGTCGGCCGGCCCGGTGCGCGTGCGTGCGATCTCGAGCACGTCGAGGTCGTCGCCCAGCCGCTGGATGCGCAGCGCGAGCGACGGTCGCCAGCCACGCCAGCCGCGGCGCACGCCGCGACCGAGCACGAGCTTGGCGACGTTCAGCGAGCGTGCGTACTGAACCAGTGCAGCGGCGGGATCGTCGCCCGGCAGGGTGGCGGTGCGCGCGCCGAGGCTCTCGGCCAGACGCAGCGCTTCGAGCATCCGCGTGCGACGCTCGACCGGCAGGCGCTGCAGCGCGGGCGTCTCGACCAGCACCGCGTACCACGGCACGTCGAGGCGTGCCGCGAGCCGCGCGGCACCGCGCACGATGCTGCCCTCGTCGGCATGCGGGCCGATCGCCACCAGCAGCGAGTCGCGCACGCGCCAGATGCGCTCGATGTCCGCGTCGCGGCGCCAGTGCTGCATGTCGCCGTCGACGCGGTCCGCCATGCGACGCAGCGCCAGTTCGCGCAGCGCCAGCAGCGTGCCCTTGCGGAAGAAGCTGCCCGCCGCGCGCGCGGCCTGCTCGGGGACGTACACCTTGCCGCGCGCGAGGCGGTCGAGCAGCTCGTCGGGCGGGAGGTCGACGAGCACCACTTCGTCGGCCGTGTCGAACACGCGATCCGGCACCGTCTCGCGCACGCGGATCCCGGTCACGCTGCCGACGACGTCGTTGAGTCCGTCCAGGTGCTGCACGTTCACCGTGGTCCACACGTCGATGCCGGCGGCGATCAGCTCGTCGACGTCCTGCCAGCGCTTCGCGTGCCGGCTGCCGGGCACGT
>JALORJ010000218.1 GCA_025459035.1 Burkholderiales bacterium | reverse complement strand
CGGCGGGCGTGTTGTATCCGATCTTCGGGCTGCTGCTTTCGCCGGTGGTCGCCGCAGCGGCGATGGCCCTGTCGTCGGTCAGCGTGATCGGCAATGCGCTGCGGCTACGCGCGGCGCGGGTGGACTGACGAAGTCACTGCCGAAGGGAAGGAGAAGGTCGGTTGTGGCCATCCCGAGCGCACGGGGCGCTCGGACACGCGGCACGCGGCGCGTCTGGTTTCTGCGTGCGAGGCGCCCATAAGCCCGTCCCCGGCGGCGGTCTTCGAGATTTCACGCACGGGAGCTGAGAGCGGGCACCCCTAGCACTGCGCACAATGGCCGGGACGGCGGCGGCTTCATGACCTGTGGACGTGGAACAGCCGCGCGTTCCCGGGCATCGACCCGCTGGTGGCCGGGCTCGGCGAGCGCGTGCGGATTCGCATCGGCAACCTGACGATGACCAACCATCCGATCCATCTGCACGGCGTCGACTTCCGCGTGACCTGCACCGACGGCGGCTGGGTGCCGCCCGGCGCCGCGTGGCCGGAGGTGACCGTCGACATGGCGGTCGGGCAGATGCGCGCGATCGAGTTCGTCGCCGACGCGCCGGGCGACTGGGCGTTCCACTGCCACAAGTCGCACCACACGATGGGGCCGATGGGCCACGACCTGCCGAACCTGATCGGCATCGACGCGCGCGGCATGGCCGAGCGCCTCGGTCGCGTCGCGCCCGACGCGATGTGGATGGGCGAGCGCGGCATGGGCGAGATGGGCGCGATGCGCATGCCGCTGCCGGACAACACGCTGCCGATGATGACCGGCACCGGCCCGTTCGGCCCGATCGAGATGGGCGGCATGTTCACGACGCTGAAGGTGCGCGAAGGCCTGGCGCGCGACGACTGGCGCGACCCGGGGCCGTACGTGCATCCGCCCCGGACGACGGCGTGGGAATGGCGAGGCGAGGCGCCGACGTCGGTGTCGGCGCCGCCGGCGCCCTCAGGGACCGCGCCGGCGACCGTCGACGTGCGCAAGCCCGACGGTCACCGACATCGTTGACGCGGACTACAGGCAGCAGGGCTGCTGCTCGGCGCAGCAACGCCCCCCGTCGCAGCAGTCGCTCGCCGCCCACGCACCGACCGACAGCAGCGTGGTGGCAACGAAAGCGAGCACGCGCACGAAGTTCTTGTTCATCACCGGTTCCTCGAAGGGGGCAGGGCCGGGAAGTCCGCGCCCGCACCCGCGGACGGTACACCGCGGCCGGCATCGACTTGCGCCGTTCACCGATCGCCAACCTGCCGCGCGATCCCTAGACTCGACTCACCCACTTGCCGTCGCTCCGAGGAGACGCCTCATGAACCTGCTGTCCCACGCCCTGCGCCACGGCGCCCGGGCGATCGCGATCGTCGCGCTCGCGCACGCGACCTCCGCGGCCGCCTTCAGCAAGCTCGTCGTCTTCGGCGACAGCCTGTCCGACACCGGCAACAACGCCGCCGTCATCGGCGCCAACCCGAGCCAGGTGATCACCGGCGATCGCTACATCCCGATCCAGGCCTACAACACGGGCGGCACGTACTCGAACGGGCCGGTGTGGACGACGGTCTTCGGCAACGCGCTCGGTCTGGCGTCGACGCCGTTCCGGCAAGGCGGGACCAACTTCGCGCATGGCGGCGCGACCACCGGCACGAACGGACCGCTGTTCGGCTTTCCGCCGAGCCTGAAGACGCAGGTCGGGTCGTACGTCGGGCTGAACGGCGGTGCCGCCGACCCGAACGCGCTGTACGTCATCGCGGGCGGCGGCAACAACGTGATCGACGCGATCGAGTCGTTCCTGCCGGCGCTGTCCGCCGATCCGCCGACCGCGAACCCCGAGCAGATCTACGACGCGTCGCTGGCCGCGGCCGGGGCGTACGCGGTCGACATCGGCGACATGCTCGACGGTCTGCAGGCGGCGGGCGCGCAGCACATCGTCGTCTGGAACGTGCCGTTGATCGGGCTCACGCCGCTGGTGCAGTCGTACGGGGTGACGGCGTCGGTGCTGGGCATCCTGATCTCGGATGCGTTCAACACGGCTCTCGACGACGTTCTCGGCGGCTACGACGACGTGCTGCTGTTCGACGTGGCCGGGCTGTTCGCGCAGGTCGCCCTCGATCCGTCGCGTTTCGGCTTCACCAACGTCGACAACGCCTGCGGCGCCGCCAGCGCCGGCTGCGATCCCGCGACAGCACTGTTCTGGGACGGCATCCACCCGACCGCGGCCGGGCATCGCGTCATCGCGCAGGGGATGCTGGCTGTGGTGCCGGAGCCGTCGACCGTGTTCGCGATGCTCGCGGGCGGCGCCGTGCTGCTGGTGGGCGTCGCGCGCCGCCGCGCGGTGGCGCCGGCCGTCTGACCGCGCGACGCCGCGGCGCCGACTCAGCCGGCCGCAGCGGTCAGCGCCGCGACCCGGGCCTCGAGTTCCGCGATGCGGGCATCGCGCCGCGCGATCGCCTGATCGGCGTCATCGGCCTCGAGCCGCTGCGGCAGGTGCTGCGGGCAGTTCCAGTCGAAGGCCGCGACGCCGATCGTGACGATGCCCCTGACCGCGAGGGTGCGTATCCCCCCGAGCGGGACTCCGCGTCTCGCTCGATCGAAAAGCGCGGCTGCTCCAACAGACAACGCCCCCGCCGACCTGTCGATCGGCGGGGGCGTCGGTCACCGGCGGCGGGCGGATGCCCGCGACGGAACGATCAGCAGCAGGGCTGCTCGCCGACGACGCACGGGCCGCCGTCGCAGCAGTCGCCACTGGCCGCCCAGGCGCTCACCGACAACAGCGTGGTGGCGAACAGCGCGATGGTCAGCAAGAGCTTCTTGCTCATGGCAACACTCCTCGGAAAAATGGATCGAAACAGTCGCGTGGTGAAGGATCAGGCTGCCGCGCGATCCGGCGGACGCCACGGGCGCTCGACGCGGTCCGATCCGACGGGATGCGCGACGACGACCGCGGGTGCGCACGCGCGGGCGACCGACGCGCGCTTGGGCGTCGCGTCCGACGCCGGCGCCGCCGTGCAGCTGCACGACGACATCGTCAGGCAGGCCATCGTCGCAGTGCAGTCGCCGTGAACGCAGCAGGGCCGACGCGCGGCCTCCCACGCGGTGAACGCCGACGCGAGCACCATCAGCATGGCGGCCACGAGGGCCACCGAGTGCGGGCGGACGAACGAGCCGACGGATCGCTTCATGCGCGGACGATGCCCTAGCGCGTCGGCGCAGGGAAGGGGGAGGGCGCTCACGGACAGTGTCTCGGCGTCGCGGTCCTGCATCACGCGGCGCCGACATCGGGCGCGCCGGGTCCTGGCGCGCCTGCGCCGCCCGCAGCCGGGTCGCGTCGGGTGTCTCCCGCAGCCGGCTCGGCCCCGTGCATCAACACGTAGGCGGCCGGCAGCACCACGAGCGTGAGCAGCGTCGCGCTGGCGAGCCCGCCGACGACGACTGTCGCGAGAGGCCGCAGGATCTCCGAACCGACGCCGGTCGCGAGCAGGAAGGGCAGCAGTCCGAGCACCTCGACCAGCGCGGTCATCAGCACCGGGCGCAGCCGCAGCAGCGAGCCTTCGCGGGCGCTCTCGCGAGCGCAGCGCCCCGAGTCGCGCAGGTGGCCGTACACCTTGACCAGCACGAGCCCGTTCAGCACCGCGACACCGAACACGGCGATGAAGCCGACCGCCGCCGGGACCGACAGGTACTGTCCCGACACCGCGAGGGCGGCGACGCCACCGATGGCGGCGAGCGGAATGCCGGCGAGGATCAGCAGCGCGGGTCGCACCGCACCGAACGCCGTGTACAGCAACACGAAGATCAGCCCGATCGTGATCGGCAGGATGATCGCGAGGCGGGCCATCGCGCGCCGCTGGTTCTCGAACGCGCCGCCCCAGTCCCATCTGAAGCCCGTCGGCAACTTCAGCGCCTGCGCGAGCTTCGCGTCGGCCTCGCGCACGAACCCGTCCATGTCGCGGCCTTCGACGCCGAGCTGGACGATCGCGTAACGCTCGAGCTGCTCGCGGCGCACGAAGCTGTAGCCCTCGGTCGGCGCGACGGCTGCGATGCGCGAGAGCGGGACGAGCGCACCGTCCGCGCCGCGGATCGGCAGCGCGCGGATGGCCTCGATGTCGATACGCGCCGGCTCGGCGAGACGCACGACGAGGTCGAAGCGTCGCGTGCCGTCGAGCACCTGGCTCACCGCGCGTCCGCCGATGCCGGTCTGCACCACGTCCATCAACGCGTCGATGCGCACACCGAAGCGCCCGGCGGCCTCGCGGTCGACGCGGATCACGAGTTGCGGCTTGCCCCGGTTCGCCTCCACCGACACGTCGGTCGCGCCGGAGATCGACTGCAACAGCTCGCGTGCCTGACCGGCGAGCCGTTCGAGCGCGTCGAGATCGTCGCCGTACAACTTCAGCGCGAGCGGAGAGCGCACGCCGGAGATCAGCTCGTCGACACGCATCTGGATCGGCTGCGACGACGCGACGACGATGCCCGGCACGGCCGCCTCGACCGCCTCGCGCATCTCGGCCGAGAGCGCCGGGAAGGTCTTCGCGCGCGGCCACTCCTCGGGAGGCTTCAGCTCGACCAGCACCTCCATGTAGTTCACGTCGGCGGTCTCGCCGCGCTCGGAACGGCCGATCACGGCGGTCGCGTGGCGCGTCTCGGCGAAGCGCGCGAGCACCCGCTCGACACGATGCGACGTGGCGATCGACTCTTCGAGCGACGCGGACGCGATGCCGGTGATGCGCAGCATGACCTCCTGCTCCACCAGCGTCGGCATGAACTCGCGGCCGAGCCACGGGAACAGCGCGAGCGCCCCGACGAACGCGACACCGGCGATCGCGACCACGCTGCGCGGCCGGGCGAGCGCCCGGTCGAGCACCGGCGTGTAGACGCGGGTGGCCCACCCGACGATGCGCGGCACGTGCGGTGCGCGCGGCTTCATCGCGAGAGACGCGAGCACCGGGATCAGCAAGACGGT
>JALORJ010000217.1 GCA_025459035.1 Burkholderiales bacterium | reverse complement strand
ACCGCGTGGTCGTCGACCAGCAGCACCGTGGTGCGCGCATCGGCCGCGGTCATGGCGCGACTTCCGCCGGTGCGCGTGCCGCGCCGCGCTCGGCCGCGCGCGGCACGAGCGCCATGACCCGGGTGCCCGCGCCGGGCGCGGCATCGGCGCGGAACTCCCCGCCCAGCCCTTCGACCCGTTCGCGCAGCCCGACCATGCCGAGGCCGGCGTGGCGCTGCGCCGGGTCGAAGCCGCGGCCGTCGTCACGCACTTCGACGCGCACCCGATCGGGGCCGCAGTCGAGCGTGATCCGCACGTCGCGCGCGGCCGCGTGTCGCGCGACGTTCGTGAGGCACTCCTGCACGAAGCGGTAGATCGTGATGTTGGTGGTCTCGTCGAGGCCGTCCGCGACGCCGGACACGGCGAGCGTGCCGCACACTTCGGGCTGGCGGCGACGCCACTGGTCGAGCAGGTACTGCAGCGCCGAGGCAAGGCCGAGCTCGTCGAGCGCGACCGGTCGCAGTTCGCGGATCAGGTTGCGCGCCGCGTCGTACGCGTGATTGGCGAGATCGATGATCGCGGTGGCGGCACCACGCACTTCCGGTGTCGCATCGGCGCGGTCGCGCAGCGCGACCGCGTCGAGCTTGAGCGCGTTGAGCCACTGACCCATCTCGTCGTGCAGCTCGCGCGCGATGCGGCGGCGCTCGTCCTCCTGCATCTGCAGACCGCGCTTCACCACCGCACGGTTCTCGGCCAGCGTGCGCTCGAGCGCGGCCTGTGCGCCGACCCGCAGCGCCATCTGCGCCTGCGCGTCGCGGTGCCGCCGCCACGAGTACCAGGTCAGCCCGAGCAGCAGGGCCAGAAGCGCCGACGGCAGTTCGTCGGCCTGGATGCCCTCGTAGTGACGGGCCCAGTTCGACAGCGTCTCCGACAGTTCGACGAACGCGGCGAAGGCGAACACGGCGGCGGTCGCGATGACGACGATGCCGAGGTCGAGGCGGGCGCGCTGCGGCGGCGACGCGATCGGCGCGAGCGGCGGCAGGTCAGGGGCGAGAGTCGAAGCGGGCATGGCGGCGGGTCGACCGCGGGTCGGAGGCACGGGTCGCGAACGCGACGATCGGCGGTTTGTAGCAAGGGCGCTCCTGAAGTCACAAGGGAAAGCTTCCGGATCGGCGAGCCGCCCCCGACATCGCTGCCGCCCGGCCCGCACATCGGGAATTTTTCCCGGCCTAACACGGGACACCATGCCCCATGACGGCGGGAACGTATCGATAGGCTTCGCTGCCGACATGCTTCGCGATCGCGCGGGGCGTGCGAACTGCACGGCCGGACCGCACCGGCCGGCGTGTTGTCCACGTTGCCCTCGAGGATCGCCATGCCATCTTCCTTCTCGCCGCGACGCCACGCGCTGTGGCTCGCGCTGTTCGCCCCGGTCGTCGCCCCGGCCGTCGCGCAGGACACCAACCGGGCCGCCGAGCTCGAACTGCCGTCGGTGACCGTCATCGGCACCACGCCGCTGCCGGGCATCGGCGTGCCGAAGGAGCGTTTCCCCGGCAACGTGCAGGGCGCGACGGTCGAGGACATCCGCAACCGCCAGGCGACGAACCTGCCGGACCTGCTGAACGCGGCGCTGCCGTCGGTCAACGTGAACGACGTGCAGGGCAACCCGTTCCAGCCCGACGTGAGCTACCGCGGCTTCACCGCGTCGCCGCTGCTCGGCCTGCCGCAGGGCCTGTCGGTGTTCCAGGACGGCGTGCGCCTGAACGAGCCGTTCGGCGACGTCGTGAACTGGGGCCTGATCCCGATGAACGCGATCTCGACGATCAACCTGATCCCGGGCTCGAACCCGCTGTTCGGCCTGAACACGCTGGGCGGTGCGCTGTCGCTGCGCACCAAGAGCGGCTTCCAGTTCCCGCACACGGTGTTCGAGGTGCAAGGCGGATCGTGGGGTCGCCAGCAGACCAGCTTCGAACACGGCGGCTACAAGGACAACGTCGACTACTACATCGCCGGCAACTTCTTCCGCGAGGACGGCTGGCGCGACTTCTCGCCGTCGCGCGTCGGCAACTTCTTCGCGAAGAGCGGCTGGCAGAACGGCACCACCGACTTCGACGTGTCGGTCACGCTCGGCACGACCGACCTGATCGGCAACGGCGTCGTGCCGCAGCTCTTCTACAACCAGGGGCGCGAGCGGATCTTCACCGTGCCCGACCGCACGCAGAACCGGCTCGCGATGATCAACTTCTCGGGGAGCCACTGGCTGAACGACACGAGCCTCGTGTCCGGCAACCTGTATCTGCGACAGACGTCGACGCGCACGCTCAACGGCGACGCGAACGACGAGTTCGAAGGCGGCGTGTTCGACGGCGAGACCGGCGCGAACGGCGGCGCGGGCTTCAACCAGGAGACCGGCGCGAACAACCGCACGCGCACGCAGGGGCGTTCGATCGGCGGCCAGATCCAGTACCAGCACCTGTCCGAGCGCAACCAGTTCACCGGCGGCGCGAGCTTCGACGCGGGCCGCGCCGACTTCTCGCAGACGCAGTCGCTGGGCGTGTTCGACGCCGACCGGCGCGTGCTCGAGACCACGCCGGACACCGTCGGCAACCTGCTGTACGGGCGCACGCAGACCAACAGCCTGTTCGTGACCGACACCTGGACCTTCCTGCCGAACTGGCACCTGACGGCGTCGGGGCGCTACAACTACACGCAGGTCAACAATCAGGACAAGCTGAACCCGAACACGCTGCCGAACCTGAACGGCGACTTCACGTACGTGAAGTTCAACCCCGCGCTCGGCCTGAACTGGACGCCGCTGCCGAAGACGACGGTGTTCATCAGCGCGAACCAGGGCAACCGCGCGCCGTCGCCGATCGAACTGGGCTGCGCCGATCCGGCCAACCCGTGCACGCTGCCCAACGCGATGGCTGCGGACCCGTACCTGAAGCAGGTGGTCGCGCGCACCGGCGAAGTGGGCGCACGCGGCATGCTGACCGAGTCGATCGGCTACAGCACCGCGGCGTGGCAGACCGCGAACTTCGACGACATCCTGTTCCTGTCGACCAGCACCAGCGCCGGCTACTTCTCCAACTTCGGGCAGACGCGCCGCCGCGGGGTCGAGCTCACGCTGTTCGGCAGCTTCGGCCGGCTGTCGGTCAACGGCAACTTCACCTTCGTCGACGCCACCTACCAGTCGGAGGCAACGATCCTGGCCGAGAACAACTCGTCGCGCGGCTTCGGTGCGGTCAACGCCGACGACGAGATCCACATCCGCAAGGGCGACCGCATCCCGGGCATCCCGCGCCATCAGCTGCGCATCAACGCCGACTGGCGCATCACCGACGACTGGTCGATCGGCGGCACCGTCATCGCGATGAGCGGTGTCTACGCACGCGGCAACGAGAACAACCGGCACCAGGCCGGCACGTTCACCGAGCCCTTCGGCGGCGGTACCCGCACGTTCGACGGGCCGGGCAAGACCGAGGCATTCGCCGTGCTGAACCTCGTGAGCCGCTATCGCGTCACGTCGCAGTGGGAAGTGTTCGGGCGCATCAACAACGTGTTCGACACCCGCTACGAGACCGCCGCGATCCTGGCCGAGAACCCGTTCACCGGCGGCGGGGTGTTCCAGACCAACTCCGACGACTGGTCGCGGCAGACCTTCTACGGCCCCGGCGCACCGCGGGCGGCGTGGGTGGGCGTGCGCTACTTCCTCGAACGTCAGCCGCGACGCTGACCGCCCGGCCCGGGACCGAGCCGACGTCGCGGCTGCGCGTCGACGTCGGCGAATCTTCCCGGCCTCGCGTTGCGGGCGGGCACACGCGCGGGCAGCATCCGGCCCGCCGTTCCCGCCCCGGGCTTTCCAGGAGTCACCGATGTCGCCGCGCCTCGCCGCACTGATCACCGCCCTGACCGCCGTCGTCGCCGTGCCGTGCGGCATCGCCGCGCCGTTCGCCTACGTCCCAAACGAGAAGAGCGGCACGCTGTCGGTGATCGACACCGCGACCGACACGGTGGTGCGCGAGATCAAGGCCGGCGAGAAGCCGCGCGGGCTGGCGCTGGGCGCCGACGGCAAGGTGCTGTACGTAAGCGACCAGCCGCGCAACGGTCTGGCCGCGGTCGATCTGGCGACCGGCGGCGTGTCGCTGATCGACCTGGGCGAGTCGCCCGAGGGCGTCTCGGCCTCGCCGGACGGCAACTGGATCGTGGTGGCGGTCGAGAAGACCAACTCGGCCACGTTCGTCGACGCGAAGACCGGTCGCAAGGCGTTTTCCGTGAAGGTCGCCGGCGACAACCCGGAACACGCGGTCTTCAGCCCCGACAGCCGGCTGGTCGTCACCGGCGCCGAGGAAGGCACGCAGGTCGACGTGATCGACGTCGCTTCGCGCCGCCAGATCGCCAGCGTGCAGGTGGGCGGGCGCCCGCGCGGCATGGGCTTCCTGCCCGACGGCAGCCGTCTCTACGTCGCCTGCGAGCTCGCGAGCAAGGTGTTCGCGATCGACATGAAGACGCTGAAGGTCGTCGCGGACATCCCGACCGGCCAGTTCACCAACGGCATCGCGGTGCGGCCCGACGGGCGGCGCGTGTTCGCGACCAACGGCAAGGATGGCACCGTGAGCGTCATCGACACGGCGACCAACACCGTCGTCGCCACGGTCCCCGTCGGCAAGCGGCCGTGGAACATGGCCGTCACCCCCGACGGTCGCAAGCTGTACGTGGCCAACGGGCGCTCCAACAGCGTCAGCGTGATCGACACCGACACCAACGCGAAGCTCAAGGACGTCCCGGTCGGCGACACCCCCTGGGGCGTCGCGATCCGCTGACGCTCCGGTCACGGGCTCGGCACCGGCCGGGCCCGGTCAGCGTGCACCGAGCGCCGCGTCACGCGTTGGCGCCGATGTGCGTGACAGAATCGACCGGCGATGACCCACGAACACCCGATCCTCCCGGCCACCGCGGCGCAGTTGCCGCTGCGGTCGCGGACGATCCGCGCCGTCGACTCCCACGCGCTCACTTCCTTGTCGGCCTGCTCGAACGCGAACGCGCTGCCGTCGAAGTCGTTGGCCAGCCGCTTCAGTTCGCCGAG
>JALORJ010000216.1 GCA_025459035.1 Burkholderiales bacterium | reverse complement strand
GCTCACCGTGTCGTTGTCGTCGAGCACGAGCGTGTCGATGCCCTGCAGCGCGAGGTCGACCGCGCAGGCCAGCCCGACCGGGCCGGCGCCGACGATCACGACGGGGCGCCGCCGCGGCGGTGCGCCGTCGAGTTCGGCCGGGCGGGTGTACGCGAAGCTCGGGAGCGTGTACGTGGCCATGCGAGGACTCCGCTGCCGTTACGCCTGGCCTTCGAGGCTGCGCCACATGTCGAGGTCGCGCTCGGCGGTCCAGATGCGCGGATCGCGATGCTCGCCGGCCTCGTCGTAGGCCCGGCTCACGTCGAACGGCAGGCAGTGGTCGAAGATGACCCAGTGACCGAAGGCGGGCTTCAGCGCGTCGTAGGTCTCGCGGTAGATCTGCCCGAGCGGCTTGCCGGCTGCGCGCCCGGCCTTGACGGCCTCGAACATGCGCGTGACGAACGCCCGGGTCTCGTCGAGCCCCTGCTTCACCGTCTGCGGCGTGGTCAGCGCGGCGCCACGCCCGGGCACGAGCTTCTCCGGCCCCATCGCCTCGAGCGCGTCGAGGGTCGCGGGCCAGTCGGTCAGGTAGGCATCGCCGGTGTACGGCGTCGCCGCGAACTCGACCAGATCGCCGGAGAACAGCACCTTCTGCTGCGGCAGCCAGACGATCGTGTCGCCCTTGGTGTGGCCGCGGCCGACGTGGCGGATCTGCACTTCGAGCTTGCCCAGGTACAGCGTCAGCTCGCGCTCGAAGACGATGTTGGGCCACGTGAGCCCCGGGATCGACTCGACCGCCTGGAACAGCCGCGGGAAGCGCCCGATCTCGCTCGCCATGTCCTGCGCGCCGCGCTCGGCGATCAGGTCGTGCGTGCCGCGGCTCGCGATGATGTTCGTGGCGCCGTACGCCGACGCGCCCAGCACGCGCACCGCGTGGTAGTGCGACATCACGACGTGCCGGATCGGCTTGTCGGTCACCTCGCGGATGCGCCGGATCACGTCCTGCGCCATCACCGGCGTGGCCTGGGTGTCGATCACCATCACGCTGTCGTCACCGATCACGATGCCGGTGTTGGGGTCGCCCTCGGCGGTGTAGGCCCAGGCGTTGTCGGACAGCTGCGTGAAGCTCACCTGCTTCACTTCGGTGTCGGCATGCGACGCGAACTTCTTCTCGGTCATGGTCGGAGTCTCCGGACGATGCGGGAAAACGGTCAGAGGCCGAGATAGGCGGCCTGCACCTGCGGGTCGGCGCGCAGCTGCGCGCCCGGCCCTTCGAGGACGATGCGCCCGGCTTCGAGCACGTAGGCGTGATCGGCGAGCGCGAGCGCCGCGGCCGCGTTCTGCTCGACCAGCAGCACGCTGATGCCGTCGTCGCGCAGCGCACGCACCGTCGCGAGCACCTCGGCCGCGAGCTTCGGCGACAGGCCCATGCTGGGTTCGTCGAGCAGCAGCAGGCGCGGCTTCGACAGCAGCGCGCGGCCGATCGCGAGCATCTGCTGCTGGCCGCCGGACAGCGTGCCGGCAGGCAGCGCACGCTTCTCGGCGAGCACCGGAAACAGCGCCCACACGCGCTCGAGCCCGGCGGTGCGCTCGGCCTCGGTGCGCAGCCAGCCGCCCAGACGCAGGTTGTCCTCGATCGACAGCGGGCCGAACACCTGCCGGCCTTCGGGCACCTGTGCCAGGCCGGCCTTCACGCGCTGCTGCGACGACCAGCGCGTGATGTCGTTGCCGGCGAAACGGACGCGCCCGCCGGCGGCCGGCTGCACGCCCGAGACCGTGCGCAGAAGCGTGGTCTTGCCGGCGCCGTTGGCGCCGATCAGCGCGACGAGCGCGCCGTCGGGCACGCGCAGCGACACGCCTTCGAGCGCGCGGATGCGCCCGTACGCGGCGTCGAGCCCGTCGACGTGCAGCAGATCAGCCATGGCCCAGATACGCCGCGACCACGTCGGGGTTGGCACGCACCTCGTCGGCGCTGCCTTCGGCGAGCTTGCGACCGTAGTCGAGCACCAGGATGCGCTCGGACACCCCCATCACCAGCTTCATGTCGTGCTCGACCAGCACCACGGTCACACCACGCTCGGAGATCGCGTGGATCAGGTCGCGCATCGCCACCTTCTCGGTCGGGTTGAGCCCGGCGGCAGGTTCGTCGAGGAACAGCAGCCGCGGCTTCGACGCGAGCGCCCGCGCGATCTCGAGGCGCTTGAGTGCGCCGTACGGCAGACCGTCGGCGTCGCGCAGCGCGTAGCGGTCGACCCCGACGAAGCGCATCCACTCCATCGCGGCGTCGCGCGCCTGCGCGTCGGCGCGACGCGTGGCACGCAGATGCAGCAGCGATGGCAGCAGCCCCTGCCCCAGATGGCGATGCGCACCGGCCATCACGTTGTCGAGCGCGCTCATCTGCAGGCACACCTGCAGGTTCTGGAACGTGCGGGCCACGCCACGCCGCGCGAGCCGGTCGGGCGACTGGCCCGACACGTCGTCGCCGTCCAGAAGCACCCGGCCTTCGGTCGGGCGATACACGCCGGTGATGACGTTGAAGAGCGTCGTCTTGCCGGCGCCGTTGGGGCCGATCACCGACTGCACGCGCCCGGGCTGCACGAGGTACGAGATGCCGGCGAGCGCCTGGACGCCGCCGAAGCGCATCGCGATGCCCTGCAGCTCAAGCACGCGCGCGTCCCCCGAGGCGACGCGCGAGCGTCGGCACGACCCCGCGCGGCAGCAGCACCATCGTGACGACCAGCAGACCGCCGAACAGCACCATCTCCCAGCCCTCGAAGTCGGCGAGCAGCTGCGGCAGCGCGGTCAGCAGCGCAGCACCGAGCACCGAGCCCCACACCGACGCCATGCCGCCGACCACGACCATGGTGACCAGCTCGATCGAGTGCATGAAGCTCGACACCTGCGGCGTGATGAAGCCCACGTAGTGCGCGAACAGCGAGCCGGCGAAGCTCGCGAGCATCGCGGCGACGACGAACGCGCGCACCTTGTACTTCGGCACGTCGATACCGACCGACTGCGCGGCGGGCTCGGAGCCGTGCAGCGTGCGCAGCGCGCGTCCGACCGGCGAGTCGACGAGGTTCTGCGCAAGCCACACGGTCAGCCACAGCGCGACCGCGAGCACCGCGTACCAGCCCTTCTCGTTGCCGGGCCCGTGGCCGAACAGCGTGAGCGCGTCGACCGGCATGCCGTCGGGCCCGCCGGTCCAGCGCGACTCGTTGGTGACGACGATCGCGCCGATGATCCCCAGCCCGAGCGTCGCCATCGCCAGGTAGTGCCCCTTGAGCCGCAGGATCGGGCGCCCGACCGCGAACGCGAGGCCGCCCGCCGCGGCCAGCCCGGCCCCGAGCGCCGCCACCGGCGGCCAGCCGTACTGCGACGGCAGCACGCCCGACAGGTAGGCCCCGATGCCGAAGAAGGCGGCATGGCCGAGGCTCACCTGGCCGGCGTAGCCCATCACCAGGTTGAGCCCGATCACCGCGATCGCGTTGATCGCGATGCGGTTCACCAGATCGAGCACGAAGCTGTTGGGCACGACGAGCGGCAGCAACGCGAGCAGCACCGCGAAGCCGACCAGCACTCGCCAGCGCGCGCTCATGAATCAGACGCGGTCGGCCGAGCGCGCGCCGAGCAGTCCGCGCGGCAGGAACACGAGCACCAGCAGGATCAGCACGAACGGCACGGCGTCCTTGTAGGCCGACGACACGTAGCCGGCGGTCATCGCCTCGGCGACGCCCAGCAGCAGCCCGCCGACGACCGCGCCGAGCCCGTTGCCCAGACCGCCCAGCGTCGCGGCGACGAAGCCCTTGAGGCCGAGCATCAGACCGGCGTCGTAGGAGGTCATCGTGATCGGCGCCGACAGCGCGCCGGCGACGGCACCCAGGCCGCCGGACAGGCCGAAGGCGACCAGCCACACGCGGCGCGGCTCGATGCCGACGAGCTGCGCACCGAGGCGGTTGTACGAAACCGCGAGCATCGCCTTGCCGGCCAGCGTGCGGTTGAAGAATCCCCACAGCGCGGCGACGACGATCGCCGACACGCCCAGCACCCACAGGCTCTGCGGCAGCAGACTGGCGCCGCCGACGAGGATCGGGGTGTCGCCGGAGAACGGCTGCAGCGCGTGCTGCCCCTTGCCGAAGATCACCTGCGCGAGGCCCTGGATGAGGATCGACGCGCCGATGGTGATGATGATCAGCGTCACGGTCTCGGCGCGGCGCGCGGGCTCGATCGCGCCTTTCTCGACGCCGATGCCGACGACCACCGACACCAGCACCGAGGCGACCACCGCGAACGGCAGCGGCAGGCCCGCGGCGGCGAGCGCGACCGACACCATGCCGCCCAGCATGATGAACTCGCCCTGCGCGAAATTGATGACGCCGCTCGCGTTGAAGATGATCGCGAAGCCGAGCGCGGCCAGGGCGTAGATCGACCCGCTGGTCACCCCGGCGAACAGGAACTGCAGGAACTCGGACAGCACGGGCTTGCCTGCGGACCCCGGCGCTGCGCGCCCGGTGCCCGACTCCTCCTCTCACATGCGGATGCCTGCGCGGCGAACCCTGCGGCGCGGGGGTTTCGCCACCGGTCGCGCGGCTGCGAGCGATTACGATTAGCGAAACGCGTTGTATGGAGCGTAACGGCGGGCCTACGATCGGGTCAACCCGTCGACCCGCGCGCGCCACGCGTCCCGCCGTGCCCCGCTCCTCCCGTCCCACTCGCCCCGACCCCGCCGCGTCGCTCTCCGATGCGCGCGCCGCGGCGCCTGCGACCGACCGCGCTGCGGCGTCGCGCGGCATCCAGTCGCTCGAAGTCGCCGGACGGCTGCTCCACGCGCTGGTGCGCAGCAACCGGGCGCTGGCGCTGAAGGACCTCGCCGCCGACGCGGCCATGCCGGCGGCCAAGGCGCACCGCTATCTCGCGAGCTTCCAGCGGATCGGGCTGATCGAGCAGGACCCGGTCACCGGGCGCTACGACCTCGGCGTCGGCGCGCTGGAGCTCGGTCTCGCGGCGATCGGGCGCATCGATCCGGTGCGCATCGCGTCGCCGACCGTCCCGGCGCTCGCGGCCGAGATCGACGCCACCGTGGCGCTCGCC
>JALORJ010000215.1 GCA_025459035.1 Burkholderiales bacterium | reverse complement strand
CGGCACCCCGGCCAGGGCACCGCCCGGCCCGCCGCGCGCCACCGCGGCATCGATCGCGACCGCGTCGCGCTTCGCCGCGGCCGCATCGACCCGCGTCCATGCGTTCAGGTGCCGCCATCGCGCCGCGGCATCCTGCATCGCGGCGATGACGTCGGCGGCGCGGCGCTGCCCACGCGTCACCGCCTCGGCCGTGGCGGCCACCCCGTGCGCGGCAGCCGGGACCGTGACCGGCCCGGTCGGGCGATCGAAGGCGACCGGCACCGGCTCCGCCCAGGCCGCGAACGACGCGGTCGCGCGGTCGAGCGCGTCGAGATCGTCGACCGCGAACGCGATGCGGTCGCGGATCGCGTCGACGCGCCGCATGTCGAGCACGCCGCGCAACGCGGCGACCGCCTCGACGAACGCAGCCAGGCGGGCGGGATCGAGGGACATGCGACGGCTCCGGACGCGACAGGGATCGTCGAGCATGCCCGACCCGGTCGTGCGCGCGGTTGCCACGACGCGACGCGACTGCGAAAGTCCCGCGCTTCCGACTTCGACTCCGAGCTGCGATGACGATCGCCTTCTGGTGCGTGCTGGTGGCCGGCCTGCTGCCGATCGTGTGGGCGGGCGCCGCGAAGTCGCGCGGCGACTTCGACAACCGCGATCCGCGCGCGTGGCTCGCCGCGCTCGACGGCTGGCGGGCGCGCGCCAATGCGGCCCAGGCGAATTCGTGGGAGGCGTTCGCGCCGTTCGCCGCGGCCGTGCTGATCGCGCACGCGGCCGGCGCGGCTGGCGCCCGGGTCGACGCGCTGGCGGTCGGCTTCGTGCTCGCACGCGTCGCCTACGGCCTGCTCTACATCGCGGACCGGCCCACGCTGCGCACGGTCGCCTGGACGGCCGGCTTCGCCTGCGTGATGGGGCTCTACGCGGTCGCCGCGACCGCCCCTGCGGCGCCGTGACGCGCTCCACGCCCACGGATTCAGGAACCACGTGATCGCGGCCACCGAGAAGTAGTAGGCGCGCAGGCCGTTGTTGAAGCTCTCGGCCGCGATCGTGATGGTGTGGGTCGCGCGGCGCGAGAACGCCTCGCGCAGGCTGGGCGGTGCGTCGACCGGCGGCGCGCCGCCGACCATGACCGAGCAGAAGTGGTAGAGCCGCAGCGACCACGTGAACTTGAAGAACGCGAACATGAAGATACCGGTGAGCAGCAGGATCTTCAGGTCCCAGATGCGCTCCGGCTGCGCGCGCGTGAACGGCAGATCGGCCACGACCGACGCGACCTTGTCGGTGGTCCCCAGCAGCGCCAGCAGCCCGCCGAGGATCAGCAGCGTCGTCGACGCGAAGAACGTCGAGCCGTTCGACAGGTTGGCCAGGATCGACACGTCGCCGATGCGCACCTCGCGGCCGACCAGCATGTCCATCCAGTCGCGCCGGAAGCGGCTCATGCGGCTCACCAGGCTCGGGGCGCGCGCGCCCTTCCAGTCGGCGAAGCGGGTGTAGCCGACCCACAGCACGAAGAACCACGCGAGCGCGATCCAGTCGAGCGGGTTCAGCAGCCACCACATCGCGTCCATGACCGGGCCCGCGGCCGCGCGGTCAGACGAACAGCGTCAGCACGCCGGTGTAGCCGTACAGCCGGTTGTGCGAGATCTCGCCGTTGCAGAAGAAGCCGACCAGCGGCACGTCGCCTAGCGCCTCGCCGATCATCGCGAGCTCGCGGCCGGACTCGCCGAACAGGCTCTCTCCGCGACCCAGGCAGCTGAAGTACAGCGCGCCGCGCGGCCGTGCGTAGAGCCCGGCCTTGATGCTGTCGAGCATGCGGCCCATGTCCTCGATCGCCGTGCGCCGGTCGCGACGGCAGAACATCAGCTTGCTGCCGCTCTTGACCATGTCGCCGATCGCGACCAGCCCGTTCTCGGCGTCGAGCCCGACGAGGTTGCGCACCGTGTAGTCGGCACCGCGGCTGCCGGCCACCGGCAGCGCCGCGAAGATGTGGCCACCGACGCGCTCGAGGTCGCGCACCGAACGCAGGCCCGCATCCTCGCGCAGCACGTCGAGCGCCGGGCGACCGTCCAGTTCGACGAGCACGTTGCGCTGCACCTCGGTGACGGTGTGCATCTCGCCGACCGGCGAGCAGCCCTGCGTGAGGCGCGTCGCGACCACCACGTCGTCGGTGAAGATCGCGCCGGACAACCCGCCTTCGGACACGCCGTCGGCGATCTGGGCGTAGGCGTGGCGCGAGCTGGTGAGGCCGCCGACGACGAAACCGCTGTCGAGGCGGCGGGCAAGGTCGTGCACGAGCTGCGTGACCGCGCCGTTGCGCGGATCGGCGTGCACGATCGCGAAGCGGCCGGGCGCGGCACCGACGGTCAGCGGATCGCGCGCCAGATCGCCGCCACCGCGCATCTGCGACAGCACACGGAACGAGCCGTCGGGAAACTCGCCCAGCATCATCGCCATCGCGCCTTCCTCGGCGTACTCGACGCCGGTTGCGCAGATGGCCAGGCCGACGGTCCCGATCCAGTGCTCGACGCCGGTGCGCATGCGCAGCAGTTCGAGCAGTTCGGGTACGCGCGCGGCGTGCCGGTCGGTGACGTACAGGAAGCCCAGGTTCGCGCCGGGGGCCGGGCGCCCGAGCTGCTCGAGGCAGTCGGCCGCGGCGATGCGCCAGTGCGGACTCGCGGCATGCGCGAGCGCGAAACGTGACGACCGCGTGAGGAGATCGGAGAGCATCGGCTCGGCGCTCGGGGCTCGGGGAAGGGGTGCGCGGCGCGAGCGCGCGAACCGTGTTGGACAGGCTTCCTATACTCGCAGATTCCTTCCGCGGACGACGTGCGACTTCCATGAATCTCGATCGAGTGGGCCCCGGGCACGACGTGCCGAACGACTTCAACGTGATCATCGAGATCCCGATGAACGCGGACCCCATCAAGTACGAGGTGGACAAGGCCACCGGTGCGGTGTTCGTCGACCGCTTCATGTCGACGGCGATGCACTATCCCTGCAACTACGGCTACGTGCCGAACACGCTGTCGGGCGACGGCGATCCGGTCGACGTGCTCGTGCTGTCGCCGGTGCCGCTGATCACCGGCGTCGTCGTGCGCTGCCGACCGGTCGGGATGCTGAAGATGAGCGACGAGGCGGGCGACGACACCAAGGTGCTCGCGGTGCCGATCGACAAGCTCACCTCGCTGTACCGGCACGTGTCGCAGCCGCGCGACCTGCCCGACGTGGTCCTCGCGCAGATCGCGCACTTCTTCGAGCACTACAAGGATCTCGAGGCCGGCAAGTGGGTCAAGGTCACCGGCTGGGTCGGCCCGGAAGAGGCCAAGGCCGAGATCCTCGGCGGCATCCGCAACTACCGCGACGCCGCCACGAAGCCGATGTTCTGAAGCCCCGCCACCGCACGCCCCCCGAGCCGACTCCGGAGCGCCCCATGCAAGCCACCACCACCGAACGCCCTGCCCCGCCCGTCGCGGACGCCCCGTACGTGCTGCGCCACGACGCGGGCGGCGTGACCACCCTGACGCTGAACCGCCCGAAGGCGCTGAACCCGCTGTCGACGTCGATGCTGGCGGCACTGCAGACGCAGCTCGACGCGATCGAGATCGACGCCAGCGTTCGCGTGGTGGTGATCGCCGGCGCCGGCAGCGCGTTCTGCGCCGGCCACGACCTGAAGGAGATGCGCGCGCACACCGACGCCGACTTCCACGCCGCGCTGTTCGCGCAGTGCTCGCGCTTCATGCTGACGCTCGCGCGCATGCCGCAGCCGGTCATCGCGCGCGTGCACGGCATGGCCACGGCCGCTGGCTGCCAGCTCGTCGCGGCCTGCGACCTCGCCGTCGCGGTCGACCACGCGCGCTTCGCGACGTCGGGCATCGGCGTCGGCCTGTTCTGCTCGACCCCGGCGGTCGCGCTCACCCGCAACGTGCCGCGCAAGGTGGCCGCCGAGATGCTGTTCACCGGCGAGTTCGTCGACGCGCCGACCGCGCGCCAGTTCGGGCTGGTCAACCGCGTGGTGCCGGCCGAGCGCCTCGACGCCGAGGTCGCCGCGCTCGCGGCGGCGATCGTCGCCAAGAGCCCGCTCGCCGTCGCGACCGGCAAGCGCCTGATCTGGCGCCAGATCGAGACCGGCGTCGACGCCGCCTACCAGATGGCCGCGCAGGCGATGGTGTGCAACATGCTGAGCGACGACGCGATGGCCGGCGTGCAGGCCTTCATCGACAAGCAGCCGATGCCGCCGTGGACCGGCCGATGAGCGGCGACGGCGCCGCGCCGCCGCCGTCCGACCCCACGACGCGCCCGGCCCCGTCGTTCCTGACCGTCATGCGCGCGGTGTTCTGGAGCTTCCTCGGCATCCGCCGCGCGCGCGACTACCAGGCCGACATTGCGCGGATCCGACCGATCCACGTCTTCGCAGGCGGCCTGCTCGGCGCCGCGCTCTTCATCGGCGCACTGCTGTGCTTCGTCTTCTTCGTCGTGCTCTGACGGTCGCGGCAGTCGCGACGGTCACGACCCTGCTGGCGGACGCTCCTGCACCCGCACAGGCCGCGACCGCCGTCGACGAGACGAGCGTCGCCGAAGCGCTGGCGCAGGCACAGCAGGGGCGCCACGCCGAGGCCGTCGCGCTGCTTCGGCCCGCCGCCGAAGCCGGGCTCGCGAGCGCGCAGTACCACCTGGGGCTCGCGTATGCGCGCGGCGAGGGCGCGGAGCAGGACTACGCGCAGGCCGCGCGCTGGCTCACCGCCGCCGCCGCGCAGGGGCACGCGCACGCGCAGTTCATCGCGGGCCACATGTACGCACGTGGCGAAGGCGTGCCGCGCGACTTCGCGCAGGCGCATCTGTGGTTCACGCTCGCGACCGAGAACGGCTGGTGGAAGGCGCGCGAGTCGCGCGAGAAACTGTTCGACCAGGGCATGACACCCGCCGACGTCGCGCGCGCCGGGCGGCTGCACCGCGAGTTCAAGCAGGCGCGCGGCGCCGCGGCTCCGGCGAACTGAGGACCTGCGACGCCCACCGGCCCGTCACCGTCGGGTCACGCGGTGCGGCCAGCCTTCCAGCGACACCACGCGGCGGTGCCGAGCAGCACGACCGCCGCGATGCCCAGTACGGCCCACACGACCCGCGTCGCCGGGTTCGGCTGATGGTGATCGGCCACCGTCGTCTCGGCCACGAACACCAGCAGCACGACGGCCAGCCCGAACGCGATCCGCGAACGCTGCACCCACCGTTGCTTCATCGGCATCGCTCCCGCAGTGGCCACGCGGCCGGACGGCGGTCGGCGCGCGGTGAACCCGGCAGCACCACGACGCGGTGCACGTCAGCGCCCTGCTGACGTCGCGCACGCGCGGCACAGGCACGCGGCATCGCGCGCCGCGTCCGGCAGACGCGCCAGCACCTCGGGTGCGATCTGCACGTCGACGCACCAGCAGCGCGTGTCGAACGTGCCGCTGGCCGCCGGTGCGCAACCGTTGGGACCGCCACACAGCGGGCAGCGTGACGCGGGCAGCGGAACGCGCGTGGGTTCGGTCACGACGCCCCCGCGCCATGCAGCCGGGCGTGCGCTTGACCACGGCGCATCGATCGGCGCGCATCGCGTGACGAGCGTCCTGCCGGCCGTCTGCCTGGTGTGTCGTGCATCGTCATCGCCTCGGGTCGATCGAGCGGGTTCATGCGCGTTCGAGTGTGCCGTGCGCGCGACGCGGCGGCGCCAACCGCGCGCAGCGTCACCACAACCACGCGTCGCCCCAGGCATCGCGCGGCAGCCAGGTCGTCTGCTCGGGCGCGCGCGCGCCGACCGCTCCCTCGCGCACCTGCTGCCGCACCGTCGGCTCGATCTCGGCGAACGACTGCACGCGCCGCCCGATGCGCGCACCGATGCGGTTGTTGTGTCGGTCCATCGTGTTCGCGTCCTTGCCGCGCCACTCCATGACCGCGGTCACCCATGCGACCGGGCGCTCGCCGATCGACCACGCGACCACCGCGCTGGCCAGCGTGTGTCGATACGCGTCGAGGGGCCCGTTGCGTCCCCCGGGGAGATCGGCGC
>JALORJ010000214.1 GCA_025459035.1 Burkholderiales bacterium | reverse complement strand
GACCCGGCGGCGGCCGTCGCGCGTCGCGGCGTCACGCGCCGCGGCCATCGCGGCGGGCGTGAACGGACGCGGCGCGGGCAGGTCGTGCGGGTTCATCCGATCGACCCCGCGAGCTCGAAGATCGGCAGATACATCAGCACCACGACCGTGCCGATCACGATGCCGATCAACACCATCAGCGCCGGGCCGATCGCCTTCACGAACGTGTCGAGCCAGCGCGCGAAGGCGTCCTCGTGGAAGACCGCGATGCGCTCCATCATGTCGCCCATGCGGCCGGTGCGTTCGCCCACGCGCAGCATCCGCAGCGCGACCGGGGTGACCAGGTCGTGCGCCTCCATCGCGACCGACAGCGGCCGGCCCTCGCGGATCGCGCGGGTCGCCCCGTCGAGCCGCGCGCGCAGCTGCGCGTCGAGCAGCCCGCCCACCATCTGCAGCGCCGTGACGATCGGGATGCCACCCGCGAGCAGCATGCCGAGCGTGCGATAGAAGCGCGTGAGCTGCCACGTGCGCAGCTGCGTGTCGAACGCGGGCAGGCGCCGCAGCGCGCGCAGGAAGGCCGCCCGTGTGGCCGGACGCGTCACGGCGACGCCGGTCCCGACCACGGCCGCGACCGCACCGCCGATGACGAGCCACGGCTGCGCCTCGACCAGCTTGCCCCACTGCAGCAGCACGCGCGACGCCCACGGAATGCGGTCGCCCATGTCCTCGTACACGCCGCTGAACCGCGGCACGACATAGCCCAGCAGGAACAGCATCACCGCGGCGGCCACGACCAGCAGGATCACCGGATAGATCGCCGCGCTCACCACCTTCGCGCGCACCGCGTCGAGCTGGCGCTGGTAGGCGATGTAGCGCCCGAGCGCCTCGGGCAGGTCGCCGGTGCGCTCGGCCGCCCGAGCGGTGGCGATGTACAGGGTCGGGAACGCGTCGGGTTCGGCTTCGAGCGCGGCCGACAGCGGCTTGCCCTCGTACAGGCGCGCGAGCACGCCCTGCAGCGCGGCGCGCGTCTCGGGGCGCGCTTCCTTCTCGACCAGGGTCTCGATGGCTTCGACCAGCGCGATGCCGGAGTCGAGCAGCGCGAGCAGTTCCTGCGTGAACAGCAGCAGCGGAAAGCGCGGTGCGCGCCGCAGGCGCGGCAGCGCGAAGGCGGCGCCGCCGGCCGTGCCGAGCACCGCGTAGCCCTGCGCGCGCGCCTGCGCAGTGGCGTCGCCGAGATCGCGCGCGTCGAGTTCCAGCGCCACGACGCCGCTGCCCGCCTTCAGTGCCTTGAGCCGGTAACGCACGTCGGCTGCGCCCCGTGTCGGCTCAGGACCGGTGACGCGACTCGGCGCGCCCGCGCGGACTCGGCGGGCGGTGCCGATCAAGGCGCGAAGCGCAGCCGTGGCGGGCGCCACGGCGAGCATCCGCCACGCCGAGCAGCGCCGTCACGTGCGTTCGAGCGGGTGCGAGGGATGGCTTCACCGGTGCTCAGTTCCAGTTGCCGATGTCGGCGGCGTCGCCGTCGCCGCCGGGCTGGCCGTCCTTGCCGAACGAGAACACGTCGACGTCGATGCCGTGCTCGCCGGGGTTGCGGTACTGGTACGGCTTGCCCCACGGATCCGCGGGCAGTGCCTTCTTCAGGTACGGGCCGTTCCAGCGCGCCTCCTCTCCCGGGCGCGTCGACAGCGCCGCCAGCCCCTGCTCGGTGGTCGGGTAGCGGCCGACATCGAGGCGATACGTGTCGAGGGCCTTCTCGATCGCGTCGACCTGGGCGCGCGCGATCTTCTTCTCCGACTTGCCGAGCTGGTCGAAGTACTTCGGGCCGACGTAGCCGACGAGCGCGCCGATGATCACCAGCGCGACCAGCAGCTCGAGCAGCGTGAAGCCGGCCGCGGCACGGCGGTGGAGGGGGACGCGGCGCCATCCGGCCGCGCGTTCGACAGAGCGCAACGCGGACTCCCGGGATCGATCGAAGACGAACAGGGTCGCCGAGTGTCGGCAGCCGACGTTACGGCTCGGTGACATCGGCAACGAAAACGTCATCGAGTTGTCATGGCGACGGACACTAACCCCCCTAGCCCGACGGCCCCCAGCGTCTGCGCACGGCGACAGTCGGGTGCCCGACCGCGCACGCGGCGTCGCGGCCGACACGCGGTGGCGAATTCGGCTGCCGCCGGCGCTCAGCGCAGCCCGCCGCTCTGCAGCACGACGCCCATCGGCCGCTCGCCGAGGACGGTGTCGTAGGCCGGCGTGCGCTCGACCCGCTGCACGAAGGCGTCGAGTGCGCCTCGATCGGCCACCTCGAACCGCACCGGCGCGACGCCGGAGAACCGGCTGGGCTCGAGCATCAGCGTGAGCCCGGCAAAGCGCTCGACGCGGCTGCCGTCCGGTTCGGTCAGCTCGACGCGCCGCACGACGCCCCACTTGAAGCCGGTCGCGCAGCCCTCGGACCAGCCACCGTACTGGTGCATCAGGACGTCGGCCGTCGCGGTCGCGTCGGCCGGATCGAGCGCGGTCTGGCGGTACCACTCGACCATCAGCGTGACCAGACCTTCACCGTCGAGCGTCGCGACGTCGACGCGCCTCCGGTCGAGGAACTGCTGCAGGCGTCCCAGCAGGCCGATCGCGTCAGGCACGACGGCAGGCCGGGACAGGAAGATCGGACGGCATCGCGGTAGGCTCCTGGCGACGGTGGCGCGAGGCTAACGCGGACCGGTGCGCGCGTGCCGCCGGACCGGGCGACCAGCCGCGATCGGCGCGCCGGCAGCCGCAGCGACCTTGCGCCGGATCAAGGTCGTGTCGGCGATGCGGCAGCAACGTTGGCGCCGTCACGCATCGGGCGTGCGACCGGCGAGCGCCGGCCCTCATCTTCTGCAGGAGATCGTCATGAAGCCGAACGTCGGAACCGTCGACCGTGGGTTGCGCATCGCCGGAGGTCTCGCCCTGATCGCGCTGGCGGCCACCGGAACGCTGGGCGCATGGGCGTGGATCGGGGTGGTGCCACTCGCGACCGGCATCTTCCGCTTCTGCCCGGCCTACACGCTGCTCGGCATGAACACCTGCGGCGCGCGCGCCGCGGCCTGATGCGGCGCCCTCGCGCGGGGGTCAGCCCCGCGCGAGCCACGCGCGCCAGCTGCCCAGCGCGGTGATGTCCTCGGCGCCGTCGAGCGCCGCGGCTTCGCAGACGAAGCCCTGCACACGCCGCCCGTCGTCCAGCAGCACGGACCCGATGCCCAGCGGCGCCGGGATCCCCGCGACGAAGCTGCCGAATGCCGCCGCCGGCAGCGACCACAGTTCCATCTCGACGCTGCCGCCGCCGCTCGCCACGCGGACCATGCCGGGTCGGGCTGGCGGACCGCCGGGAAGCGCCACGAACCGGTAGACGGGCGCACTGCGCACCGGACCGATCAGCCGCGCGCCGCGCGACGTGAGCTGCCCGTTCAGCGGCAGCCCCGACAGATGCGCGCCGCAGACGGCCACCTCGACCAGCCCCGACGCGAATGGCGCGTCGGCGAGCACCTCGGCGGGCGGCAGCGGCTGGCCGATCGCGCCGGCGGTCGTCGTGACGGCCCGCTGCAGCCGGTCGGCCAGGTGCAGCAGCGGCAGGTCGCGATGGGCCGGCGCGAACAGCGTGACGCCGAACGGTCGCCCGCCGGGGGCGAACCCCGCCGGCACGGCCGTCGCCGCGTAGTCGAGCAGATTCATGAAGTTGGTCCAGGTGCCGAGCGCCGCGTTGGTCGCGATCGGGTCGGCCTCGACCTCGGCGAGCGTCCAGTGCGTCGGCGCGGTCGGTGTGACGATCACGTCGACATCGGCCCATGCGGCGTTCGCGACGGCGGCCAGTTCGCGCAGTCGATACGTGGCGGCCCACGCGTCGGCCGCCGACCAGTCGCGCGCGGCGGCGGTGATCGCGCGCGTCACCGGATGCAGCGCGTCGGCGTGGGCGTCGAAGAATGTGCGGATCGCCGCGTAGCGCTCGGCCACCCACGGGCCTTCGTAGAGCAGCTTCGCGACCACGAAGAACGCCGTGAAGTCGACCTCGACCGCCGTGCCGCCGAGGCCCTCGAGTCGGGCGACCGCGGCGTCGAACAGCGCCGGATAGTCGGTGTTGCCGAACCAGTGACGGTCGGCGCGCCGCGGCACGCCGAAGCGGAAAGGCCGTCCGTCGCCGAAGTCGAAGCCGTAGGGCGCGGCGGGGCGCGAGAAGGCATCGGCCGGGTCGACGCCGGCTGCGATGCCCAGCACGCGCTGCGCATCGCCGGCGCACAGCGCGAAGATCGACACGGTATCGAGCGAGCGGCATGCCGGCACCGCGCCGGTGGACGGCAGCAGCCCGAGCGACGGTTTGTGCCCGATCAGATGGTTGAACGCGGCGGGGACGCGCCCCGACCCCGCCGTGTCGGTGCCCAGCGCGAAGCTCGCGCAGCCGCGCGCGACCGCGACGGCCGAGCCCGAACTCGAGCCGCCCGAGATGAACGCCGGATCGAACGCGTTGCGGCAAGCGCCGTACGGTGAGCGGGCACCGACCAGCCCGGTCGCGAACTGGTCGAGGTTGGTCTTGCCGACCGGCAGCGCGCCGGCGTCGACCAGCCGCTGCACGACGGTCGCCGAGCGCGTCGGCGTGTACGCGAACGCGGGGCACGCCGCAGTCGTCGGCACGCCCGCCAGATCGAGGTTGTCCTTGATCGCGAACGGCACGCCGTACAGCGGCAGCGTCGCCGGATCGCGCTGCTCGAGGGCCGCCGCCTGCGCGCGCAGCGCGTCGAGCGGGATGCGATGGATCCACATCCGGTACGTGTCGTCGGCCCCGAGGCGCGGCGCGAGCGCGTCGACGAGCGCCGTCGGCGTCAGCGCGGCGGACGCGTACTGCGCGCGCAGGCCGGCAATCGAGAGATCGAGAACAGAGTGGCTCACGTTGTCGCCTCCGCGCCTTCCCGAGATGCGGTCACCATGGGGTCGGCTCCTGACAACGATCGCCTTGCCGCCGATCCCCGCGTCGCGGGGCCCCTCGTCGGGTGGCTCACGTTGTCTCATGCACGACAAGCAGCGCCTGACCGGCCGCGACCGTGCCGCCTTCGCGGCAGAGCAGTCGCACCACGCGCCCGGCCGTCGGCGCGGTGACCGGGATCTCCATCTTCATCGATTCGACGACCACCAGCGGCGCACCGGGGTCG
>JALORJ010000213.1 GCA_025459035.1 Burkholderiales bacterium | reverse complement strand
GACGGCAGCAGGTCGGGTGTGAACTGCACCCGCTTCAGCGGCGTGTCGAGCGCGGCCGCCAGCGCCTTCGCGAGCGTCGTCTTGCCGGTGCCCGGAACGTCCTCGATCAGCACGTGGCCGCCGGCGATCAGCGCTGCCAGCACGGTCCGCACGGCCGCCGCGTGGCCGGTGAACACGCGAGCGATCGCGGTCTCGAGCGCGCCGGCGAAGGCCGCCGGCGACACCGGCGGGCGCGCCGGGTCGACGGCGCGGACGGGAGCCTGCATGCGGTCGGACATCGGCCGGTCAGGCCACGACCACGGCGGCAGGCGGCGCGTCGACCGCCAGCACGTACCGCGCGTGCAGCGCCGACAGGCGCGGCAGCACGTGCTCTAGACCGTCGATGGGTGCGGCCCGCAGCGCATCGGCCAGCAGCGTTGCATCGAGCGCGGCGAGCGCCTGCGCCGCCACCGGCGCATGGCTCCAGTGCCACGGCTCGGGGCGCACGCCGCCGCGGTCGGTCGCGTACGGGCGGAAGAAACCGAACGTCGCCGCATGCTCGACGAGCCACGCGAACAGCGGGGCGAACGGTCCGCCGGCCGTGAATTCGGCCGGGACGAGGTCCGGCACCGCACCCTCGGGGAGCGCCGCGGCGTCGAACAGGTCGACCTCGCTGCCCCAGTGATGGCGGCTGGCGCCCGGCAGCGCCGACCAGTCGAGGATCGCGTCGACGCGCTGGTGGGGCGACAGCGCCGCGGCATCCAGCGGCACACCGACCGGGTCGAGGAGCACACGCTCGCCGCGCCACTTGGCGTTCCAGATCGCGGCCTGCCGGTCGAAGTCGCGAAAGCCGCTGGCCACGCGCAGCTCGAAGCCGTCGGCGCGTGCCGCCGCGTGCATCGCCCGCAGCGCCGCCGCGGTGTCGCGATGGACGACGGCACGCGGGGGATCGATCGACACGACGTGATCGCGCGAGCGACCGGTCAGCTGCAGCGGATCGAACATCGAGGCCCCGGGCGGTGACACCCGTCCGAGTCTAGCGACGCGCGCGGCGACGCCTGCGCGCTACTGCGCCGGGGACACCGGCGCCGCGACCGGCGTCACCCCGGCGGCGGCCGAGCCCGCCGGCGACGGGTCCGTGACGAAGCCCAGCTTGGTCAGGCCCGCACGGCGTGCGGCCGACATGATCTCGGCCAGTCGCTGGTAGCGCGTGTTGCGGTCGGCGCGGATGTGCATCTCGGGCACGGGCTGCTGCTTCGCCGCGGCCGCCATCTGCGCTTCCATCTGGTCGTCGGGGACCGGCTTGTCGTTCCAGAAGAGATGCCCGTCCGCATCGAGCGACAGGGTGACGGTCTCGGGCTTCTCGGGGTTCGCGCTGCTCGATGCCTTCGGCAGGTCGATGCGGATACCGTGCGTCAGGAGCGGTGCCGTGATGATGAAGATCACCAGCAGCACCAGCATCACGTCGACCAGCGGCGTCGTGTTGATCTCCGACATCGGCTGCGCCCCGCCGCTGCTGCCGGCGCCGTCCCCGAAGCTCCCGAACGCCATTTCAGACCGCCTTCGGCGTCAACGTACCGACCGGCGCGGCCGCCGCGACCGGCTCGATCGACCCGTCGAGCTTCGCGCCCGTCGCGAGATACGCGTGGAGATCGTGGGCGAAGGCATCGAGGTCCGACAGCAGCACGCGGTTCAGACGGGTCAGCGCGTTGTAGCCGAGCACCGCCGGGATCGCGACCGCCAGCCCGAGCGCCGTCATGATGAGCGCCTCGCCGACCGGACCGGCGACCTTGTCGATCGTCGCCTGACCGGTCGCGGCGATGCTGATCAGCGCGTGGTAGATGCCCCACACCGTGCCGAACAGACCGACGAACGGTGCCGTGCTGCCGACCGACGCGAGCAGCGACAGCCCGGTCTCGAGCCGCGCCTGCGCCGCGTTGATGCCCTGACGCAGCGCCCGCGTGACGAACTCGGACAGCGTGAGCGCATCGCCGAGGCGTCCGGCCTGGTGCCGCTGATGGTGCGCCGCGGCCTGCACGCCGGTGAGGGCGAGCGCCGCGAACGGATGCGACTCGTCCGCACGCATCGCATCGGCCGCCCGGGCGAGGTTCGGCGCGGCCCAGAACCCGTCGACCAGCGTGCGCACACCGCGTCTCACCGCCAGCACGCGCAACGTCTTCGACAGCATCACCGCCCAGCTCGCGACCGACATCCCCAGCAGCAGCAGCGCGACGATCAGCCCGATGGCGTCGGTGGTGGACAGGAAGGACGACAGGCCGAAAGCCTGCTGCGTCGACTCGGACATCGGAAAGACTCCTCGCTACCGGCCGGGGCCGCCCAGGCCGGGGTGCCGGCCGCACAAGACAACGCCGCCCGAGCGGGCGGCGTCATCGCGAATGATTCTTGATTTTGGGCAGGCCCTCGAAAGCCTGTCAAACCGGCGGCAACCCGGTGGCACGACGCACGGACCGGCCGGTCGCGTGTCGTCGACGCCCCCTGCCGCCGATCCCCGCTGCGCGGGGCCCCTCGTCGGGTGGGTCAGTCGCCCTCGCCTCCGGACCGTCCCGCGACACATCCACCGCGCGGTCGGCTCGATCGTCGACGGCCCCTGCCGCCGATCCCCGCTGCGCGGGGCCCCTCGTCGTGTGGGTCAGTCGCCGTACATCTTCTGCATGCGCTCGCGGCGCTCCTGGGCTTCGATCGTCAGGGTGGCGGTGGGGCGTGCGAGCAGGCGACGGATGCCGATCGGTTCGCCGGTCTCGGCGCAGAAGCCGTAGCTGCCGTCTTCGATGCGCGCCAGCGCTTCGTCGACTTTCTTCAGCAGCTTGCGTTCGCGGTCGCGGGTGCGCAGTTCGAGGGCCTGTTCCTCTTCCTGCGTCGCGCGGTCGGACGAGTCGCTGGTGGCCTCGGTCTCGCGCAGGTGCGCGCTGGTGTCGCGCACGTTGTCGAGCAGGGCCTGCTTCTGTTCCCTCAGTCGCTCACGGAAGAACGCCAGCTGGTCGGCGTTCATGTAGTCCTTCGCGGGGGCGGCGAGGATCTGGGCCTCCGTGAGCGGTTTGTGTGCGGCCTTGCGCTCTTTGGTCTGTTCCATCGACATGGGTCCCGAGCCCCGAGGGCCTTTGGAATGGCGCCGGAGATTGCACGCGCGGTCGGGACGGTGCAAGCGCGACGCGCACCCGGATTGCACCGGACGCCGCGCGTAGACTCGATCGCGTTGGACAAACACGTTTTCGAGGGCGACTGTTCATGCTCGATGCCCCGATCGACCCCGCGGTCTTCGGCGGGCTCGACGTCGCGCTGCCGCCGATGGCGCCGGTGCGCCAGCACTTCGCGGCCCCGCGCGAACTCGACGTCACCGCGGCCGTCGCCCGCGAGCTTGCGATTCCCGACATCGCATCGCGGATCACCGCCGGCGCGCGCATCGCGGTCGGCGTCGGCAGTCGCGGCATCGCGCAGCACGGCGCGATCGTCCGCGCGATGCTGGCCGCGCTGCTCGCGCGCGGCGCCCGTCCGTTCGTCGTGCCCGCGATGGGCAGCCACGGGGCCGCGACGGCCGAAGGCCAGCGCCGTGTGCTGGAGGACTTCGGCCTGGCCGAGCGCGACACCGGCGTGCCGATCGTCGCGTCGATGGACACCGTCGTCGTCGGACGACTGGACGACGGCACGCCGGTGCACGTCGACCGTCACGCGGCGGCGGCCGACGGCATCGTCGTCGTCAACCGCGTCAAGCCGCACACCACGTTCCACGCGCCGCACGAGAGCGGACTGGTGAAGATGCTCGCGATCGGGCTCGGCAAGATCGACGGCGCGACGCAGCTGCACGCGCACGGCATGGACCGCTTCGAGCAGCTGCTGCCCGCGGCGGCGCGCGTCGTGATGCAGGCCGTTCCGGTGCTGTTCGGGCTGGCGGTGCTCGAGAACGCCTACGACGAGACCGCGCGCATCGAGGCCGTGCCCGCCGACAGCTTCTTCACGCGCGAGCCCGAACTGCTCGCGATCGCGCGCACCGCGATGCCGCGCCTGCTGTTCGACGAACTCGACGTGCTCGTGATCGACGAGATGGGCAAGAACATCAGCGGCACCGGGTTCGACCCGAACGTGACGGGGCGCAACAAGCGCGCCGTGCCGTGGCCCGCCGTGCCGCGGATCGCGAAGATCGCGGTGCTGGGTCTGACCCCCGAGACCCACGGCAACGCCAACGGCATGGGATCGGCGGACGTCGTCACGTGGCGCCTGTTCCAGGCCATCGACACCGCGTCGACGTACGCCAACTGCATCACCGCGCGCTACATCGACGGCGCCGCGATCCCGGTCGTGATGCGCGACGACCACGACGCCGTGGCGCTCGCGGTACGCACGCTGGTGCGCCGCCGCGCGCAGGACGCGCGCATCGTGCGCATCCGCAACACGCTCGCGCTGGGCAACATCGAAGTCTCGGCGCCGCTGCTGGCCGAGGTGTCCGCCAGACCCGACGCCTTCACCGTGCTCGGGCCGCCGCGTCCGTGGGCCTTCGATGCCGACGGCCGCCTCGCACCGCTCGCCGCGCACGCCCCCGCGACCCCCACCCCCGAAGGCCTGCCCGCATGACGCCTCGAGCCGCTCGCACCCTCGTCGCCGCGCTGCTCGCGGCGACCGTCACCACTCCCGCCACCGCGCGCAACGACTTCGCGACCGCGAAGGACCTGAAAGGCTGGCTGCAGGAAGCCGAGCGCAACGGTGGCTCGTTTCGCGACACCACGATGGCGCTGGGCTACGTCGGCGGCGTGCACGACCTGCTGGCCGACACCGAGGTGTGCGCGCCGAAAGGCGTCACCGCGCGCGCGCTGCTGCGCGCGGTCCACGGCTGGATGAAGACCCATCCCGACGACTGGGCCGACGGCGCCGCGGACACCATCCGTCGCGCACTGACCGACCTGCATCCCTGCCCGCCGAAGAGTTGACGGGCGGGGGGCGCTGCGACACGTCCTCGCGCCACCCGCGACGTTCGGCGCCCGCTTCGATCCGGGCTGGCCCGCCGCGGTCGAGCAACGCAACGTTGTCGCTTGTAGGAATTGGCGTAGCTGACGGCATACTCAAGCGTCTCGAGCCGAAGAGGTCGCTGCATGACAGGCCGTTCACTTCTCGATGCGACGACGCGTCTCGCGCTCGCGGCCTATCTGCACGACGTGGGCAAGCTGGCCGAGAGAGCTG
>JALORJ010000212.1 GCA_025459035.1 Burkholderiales bacterium | reverse complement strand
GCGTCGGAGCCCGTGCGTCGGAGCCCGTGTGTCAGAGCCCGAGATCGCGCCACATCGCGTCGACGCGCGCGCGCACCGCGGCGTCCATCGCGATCGGCGTGCCCCACTCGCGCGTGGTCTCGCCGGGCCACTTCGAGGTGGCGTCGATGCCCATCTTCGAGCCGAGCCCCGACACCGGCGAGGCGAAGTCGAGATAGTCGATCGGCGTGTTCTCGACCAGCGTCGTGTCGCGCGCGGGGTCGACCCGCGTCGTGAGTGCCCAGATCACCTCCTTCCAGTCGCGCACGTCGACGTCGTCGTCCACGACCACGATGAACTTCGTGTACATGAACTGCCGCAGGAAGCTCCAGATGCCGAACATCACGCGCTTGGCGTGACCCGGGTACTGCTTGCGCATCGACACCACGGCCAGCCGGTACGAGCAGCCCTCCGGCGGCAGCCAGAAGTCGACGATCTCGGGAAACTGCTTGACCAGCAGCGGCACGAACACTTCGTTCAGCGCCACGCCGAGGATCGCCGGTTCGTCCGGCGGCTTGCCGGTGTACGTCGAGTGGTAGATCGCGTCGCGCCGCAGCGTGATGCGGTCGATCGTGAACACGGGAAACCAGTCCTGCTCGTTGTAGTAGCCGGTGTGGTCGCCGTACGGGCCTTCGAGCGCGCATTCGTGCGTGCCGCCGGCGGGCGGCGCCACCCCGCGCGGCTCGCGTCCCGTCAGCACCGGTCCGCCGGGACGGATCGCGCCCTCGAGGATGATCTCGGCCGATGCCGGAACCTGCAGATCGCTGCCGAGGCAGCGCACCAGCTGCGTCTTCGCGCCCCGCAGCAGGCCCGCGAACTGGTACTCGGACAAGGTGTCCGGCACCGGCGTCACGGCGCCGAGGATCGTCGCCGGGTCCGCGCCCAGCGCCACCGCGACCGGGAACGGCTGCCCGGGGTTCGCGCGCGCGAACTCGCGGAAGTCGAGCGCGCCGCCGCGATGCGCGAGCCAACGCATGATCACCTGGTTGCGACCGATCACCTGCTGGCGGTAGATGCCCAGGTTCTGCCGGGGTCGCTGCGGTCCGCGCGTGACGGTGAGACCCCACGTGATCAGCGGCCCCGCGTCCCCCGGCCAGCAGGTCTGCACCGGCAGGCGCGCGAGGTCGACCGCGTCGCCCTCCCACACCACGTCCTGGCACGGCGCCGAACCGACCAGCTTCGGTGCCATGTCGAGCACCTTCTTCAGCACCGGCAGCTTGTCCCACGCGTCCTTGAGTCCCTTCGGCGGCTCCGGCTCCTTCAGGTACGCGAGCAGCTTGCCGACCTCGCGCAGCGCCGCGACCGACTCCTCGCCCATGCCGAGCGCCACGCGCCGCGGCGTGCCGAACAGGTTCGCGAGCACCGGCATCGAATGCCCGACCGGCTGCTCGAACAGCACCGCGGGGCCGCCGGCGCGCAGCACGCGGTCGCAGATCTCCGTCATCTCGAGCACCGGCGACACCGGCGCGCGCACGCGCCGCAGTTCGCCGAGAGATTCGAGCTGGGCGATGAAGTCACGAAGGTCGGCGTAGCGCATCGGGGTCGGCGGATCGGGAAGAGCGCGCGGACTCTACGTGCCCGCGCGTCGTTGCACACTCGCCGCATGCCCGAGCCTGCTTCCGACCTGCACGCGGACCTCGACCCGGTGGCCTTGCGCGCCGAGGTCGAGCGTCTGCGCCAGGCGCTGGTCGACCAGCGCACGCGCATGAGCACCGCGATGGCGCGTGCGTGGCAGCTGGGCGAGGAGAACCGCGCGCTCGAACTCGAACTGGCGCAGCGGCGCCTGGCCGAGGCGCTTGCGCGCGGACAGTCGCAGATGCTGATCGAGTCGCTGTCGGTGCTGACGAGCGAGTCGAACCTCGATCGCTTCCTCGGTCACGTGCTGAAGGCGACGGTCGACCAGCTCGGCGGCGTCGGCGGCACGCTGTGGTTTCCGGAAGACGGCGGCGCGACGGCGCGGCTGCACCTCGAATACGTCGACGGCGCGGTGATCCCGGCCACCGAATCGCGCCATCCGGCGGCCCGCCTGTCGCCGCGAGCCGGCGGCGGTCCGCTGTCGACCTTCCCCGGGGACCGCGCCGAGACCTACGTGCTGCTGCACGAGGTCGACGGCATGCCCGAGGCGAACCGGCGCTACATCATGTCGCTCGGCGTGCGCATGCTGATCACGGTGCCGATGGTGCTCGGCAGCGAGACCGTCGGCTGGCTGTGCATCCGCAGCCCCGACGCCGAGCCGCCAGACCTGTCGAACCGCATCGCGGCGGCGCAGGCGCTGGCGGGGCAGGCCACGCTGGCGATGCAGATGGCCACGCTCGGCGAGCAGGCGCGTCAGGCCGCGGTGCTCGACGAACGCAACCGCATCGCGCGCGAGATTCACGACACGCTCGCGCAGGGCTTCACCGGCGTGCTCGTGAATCTCGAGGCCTGCACCCGGGCGCTGAAGCGCTCGCAGATCGACGCCGCGCTCGAGCATCTGCAGCACTCGCGCGCGCTCGCACAGGCCGGACTGGCCGAGGCGCGCGCATCGGTGCGCACGCTGCGTCCGGAGTCGCAGCCGCCGCCGGACCTGCGCACCGCGCTCGACACGCTGGTGACCTGGGTGCAGGCCTCGGGCGCGGTGCGCTGTCAGCTTGTCGTCGACGGCACGCCCCGCGCGCTGGCGCGCGAGATCGAGATCGAGCTCACCCGCATCGCGCAGGAGTCGCTCACCAATGCGCTGAAGCACGCGCAGGCGCAGCACGTGCGCATGACGCTCACGTGGTCGCCGCAGGCACTGCGACTGGTCGTGGCCGACGACGGTCTCGGCTTCGACCCGGCGCAGCACACCGGCGGCCTGGGCGTGGTCGGCATGCACGAGCGCGCGGCGCGCATCGGTGCGCAGCTCGAACTGACCAGCCGCCCCGCAGCCGGCACGCGCGTGGCCGTCACCGTGCGCGTGCCCGCGCGATGAAGGCGGCGCCGCGCCGCCCCGGCTCGACCGCGCGGCCCGACGGATCGGCCGCCGACGCACCGATCCGCGTGCTGATCGCCGAGGACCACGCACTGGTGCGGCGGGGCATGGTCGCGATCGTCGACATGGAGGAGGGCACGCAGGTCGTCGGCGAAGCCGCCGACGGTGCGGAGGCGCTGGCGAAGTGGCGCGCACTGCGCCCGGACGTGATGCTCGTGGATCTGCGCATGCCGGAGCTCGACGGCCTCGACGTGATCCGCCGCATCCACGCCGAAGACCCGCGCGCGGCGGTGGTGGTGCTCACCACCTTCGACCACGAGGAAGACGTCTACGGCGCGCTCAAGGCCGGCGCCAAGGCGTACCTGCTGAAGGACGTCGAACCCGACGAGCTGTTCCGCTGCATCCGCGCCGTGCACGTCGGCGAGGCCTACCTGCAGCCGAAGCTCGCCGCCAAGCTCGCGCAGCGCGTGCACGAGCAGCCGCTGACCGACCGCGAGGTGCAGATCCTCGGTCTCGTCGCAAAGGGCCTCGGCAACAAGGCGATCGCGGCGACGCTGTTCATCGGCGAGAGCACGGTCAAGACGCATCTGAAGAGCCTGTTCCACAAGCTCGACGTGACCAGCCGGTCGGAAGCGGTGGCCGCGGCGGCGCGGCGGGGGTTGGTGAGGTTCTGACTGGAGCCGGCCCTCCCCCTTTCGGGTGACCCCGGTTCCCCCGCCCGCCGGATGGCGGGCCGTGATGTCCCCCTCGACACTCGTCCGCCATCGCTGCCTTCACGCGCAGCGAGCGACCGACCGACGACGCTCTTCGAGGGAGACGTGCCATGCCTCAGCTTTCCATCAACGGCCAGAGCTATCTGGCCGACGCACCGCCCGACACGCCGCTGCTGTGGGTGATCCGTGAAGACCTGCGCCTGACCGGCACCAAGTACGGCTGCGGGCTCGGGCTGTGCGGGGCCTGTACGGTGCATCTCGACGGGCAGGCGGTGCGGTCGTGCCAGATCACGCTGGGTCAGGTGCCGGCGGGTGCGCAGATCACGACGATCGAGGGCCTGCATCCGGCCAACGCCCACGCGGTGCAGAAGGCGTGGGTCGAGCACCAGGTGCCGCAGTGCGGCTACTGCCAGAGCGGGCAACTGATGACCGCGTCGGCCTTCCTTGCCGTGAACCCGAAGCCCACCGAGGCCGAGATCGTGCAGGCCATGAACGGCAACCTGTGCCGCTGCGCCACGTACTCGCGCATCGTCGGTGCCGTGAAGCGCGCCTCCGAGCTGATGGGGGAGACGAAGAATGTCTGACGCCCGCACGCTTCCCGCCGCCGGCGCGTCGCGCCGCGCCTTCCTCGTGCGCTCGGCCACCGCGGCCGCCGGCGCCTACCTGAGCATCGGTCTGGGCGAGGCCGTGCTCGGCACGAACGCCGCGCAGGCCGGTCAGGCCGGCGGGTACACCCCGTCGATCTGGTTCACGCTCACCCCCGACGGCAAGGTCACGATGCACATCGTGAAGGCCGAGATGGGGCAGCACATCGGCACCGCGCTCGCGCAGGTCATCGCCGAGGAGCTCGAGGTGAAGTGGTCCGACGTGCGCCTCGACCAGCCGATGGAGAGCGTCGAGAACTTCGCGATCTACGGCCTCGCGTACACGGTCAACAGCGGCAGCGTCACCACCGAGTTCGACCGCATCGCGCGCGCCGGCGCGGCCGGTCGAATCGCGCTGATCGAAGCCGGTGCGAAGCTGCTGGGCGTCGCGCCCGCGACCTGCACCGCGCGCGACAGTCGCGTGATCGACCCCGCGTCGGGACGGTCGATCGGGTACGGCGAGATCCTGCAGAAGACCACGCTCGACCGCACCTTCGCGTACCCGAAGGACTTCGTCGACCTCCCGCTGAAGAAGCGCGGCGACTACCGCATCGTCGGCAAGTCGATGCCGGCCCTCGACATCCCTGCCAAGGTCACGGGTCAGGCGAAGTTCGGCATCGACGTGATGCTGCCGGGCATGGTCTACGGGGCGCTGGTGGTGCCGCCGACGCGCTACGCGTCGAAGGTCGTGGCGGTCGACGACAGCGCGGCGCGGGCGATCCCGGGCTTCGTCAAGGCCGTGGTGGTCGACAACGCGCTGGGCAAGTGCACCGGCTGGGTGGTCGCGATCGCGGACCGCTTCCCGACCGCGATGAAGGCGGCCAAGGCGCTGAAGGTGCGCTGGGACGAAGGTCCGTACGCCGCG
>JALORJ010000008.1 GCA_025459035.1 Burkholderiales bacterium | reverse complement strand
AGTTCGTTGACGTCGCCGCCACCTGTCTTGCAGGCGTCGGCGCCTTCGGAACACACGCCCAGGCCGTGATCGTTCGTCTGGTTGCGCAACCAGAGAATCACCGACTTGAACGAGGTTCCGCCGCCGTAGATGAAGCCGTCGGCCGTGACGCCGGCGAGAGTCTCGGTGGAGTTCAACGCAGAGTTGTTGGTCCCCGGCGGGAGGGTGCTGAAGTCGATCGGGGGTGCCGCATGCGCGGCGCCGGCAGATGCCGCGAGGGCCGCGGCGAGATACAGCGTTTTCATGTCAGGTCTCCTGGGACAGCTTCACTGCGAACCGCTTGTGTGTTTCCGGGGAAACCGGCCGCCGGGCGCGCGAACGCGCACCGGCTGCCCCCGAATGTCGTGAACCCCTCGTCAAGGCCCACACCCGCGACCGATGGCGCGCGTTTCCAGACAGCCACGCGCACGACGGACCCGAGCCCAGCTCACCGCCAACAACAACCGCACAAGGGCGGGCACTGCGTTTTCGTTTCAAGGCATCGGTGCACGTTTGTCCGGGTGATCCCGGATCAGGCTACCGATGAGGTCTCCCATCGACGAGGCGACGAATCTCGTTTGCCTACCGATCGGTTTTGGGGCCGCCGGCGTTGCTAGCGCGTTCGTCTGCGGGACGAAAGTTGAACCTGTTCGGCGCGCGATGCAAGAGGGTCGTGCGAAATTTTTTTCGCGTGCCATCCGCGACCCGCTGTAACCCCGCGCCAGTCGCGGCTTCGCGAGTCGCCGTGCGCAGACGCAGCGTGTTGCCGGCAGATTTCGTCGGCAGTGGGCCGAGCGGAGTGCACGCGAATCTCGCGCCTTGACGGAGCCTGCGCGTTCGATGCGCGCGGCAGCGTGCGATCGAATTTCGCGCGTGGAAGCGCGACGCGCGTCAGAGACCGTAGCGGGCGATGAAGTCCGGCGGGATCTCGCGCAGTTCGTCGGTGACGATGGCGTCGACACCGTGCTCGAAGAGCGTGATCGCGAGGCCTGCGTCGTTGACGGTCCACGCGAGCACGCCGAGCGCTTGCGCGTGCGCGGCGTCGACGAAGGCCGCGTCGATCTGCGTCGCCGGCGCGCAGATCGCACGACAGCGCAGGGCTTCGGCGCGACGCAGCGTCGTGCCGTCGAGCTGCGCGACCAGCAGGCCGCGCGGCAGGTCGGGTGCGACGTCGGCCACCGCGGCGAGCGCGTGCTCGTCGAACGACGACACGAGCGGGGCCGGGCTCGCGTCGCGCCACGCGGCGTCGACGGCCTGCGCGATCACGCGTCCGTGATGACGCGCGCGGTCGCGATCGGCGGCGTCGGCGCCGTCGCACTTCAGTTCGACGTTGCACCACAGTCCGCAGGCCTTCGCGAGCGCTGCCGCGGCGGCGAGGGTCGGCACGTGCGTGTCGACGAACTCGTTGCCGAACCAGCTGCCGGCGTCGATGCGCGCGAGCGTCGCGGCATCGCGGTGCGACACCGGTCCGGTCGCGTCGGTGGTGCGATCGAGCGTCGCGTCGTGCAGCAGCACCGGCACGTCGTCGGCGGCGAGCCGCACGTCGAACTCGACCCCGGCGCAACCGCACGAAGCCGCCACGCGCAGTGCGACCAGCGTGTTCTCGGGGGCCAGGGTGCCCGCGCCGCGGTGCGCGAGAACACGAGGGAAGGGCCAGCGGGTCGGGTTCAGCATCGGGACGGGTGCGCGCGGGGGTTGATCGGAGCGGGTCCGGCCTCAGCTACGCGCGCGGCCCGAGCGGCCGTTGCGTCTATCATCCGCGCGCCTTTTTCGAGGGACGACATGCCGATCTACGAGTACCGCTGCGACAAGTGCGGCCTTGAGAAGGAGTACCTGCAGAAGCTGTCGGACCCGCCGATCGCGGCCTGTCCGTGCGGCGAGTCGACGATGACGAAACTCGTCTCCGCGGCCGGTTTCCAGCTGAAGGGCAGCGGATGGTACGTGACCGATTTCCGCGACAAGGGCGGCAAGGCTGCCGCGAAGACCGCAGGCGACGCCGACGCGAAGCCCGCCGACAAGGCGGCCGATGCCCCGGCGACCGCGACCCCCGCCGCGACCTCGACCCCGGCAACCCCCGACAAGCCGGCGGCCGCCAGCGCCGCCACGAAATCCGACTGACTCCCCGACCCGACCTTTCGCGTGCGCGGACCGGTGCCCTCGACGGCGCCGGTCCGCGCGTCGTTTGAGCCTCCGTGCGCCGCTACCTCATCACCGGTCTGCTGATCTGGGTCCCGCTGAGCATCACCTTCTGGGTGCTGCACACGCTCGTCACGACCATGGACCAGACGCTGCTTCTGCTGCCGCCGAACTGGCGACCGAGGGCGTGGCTCGGCATGGACGTGCCAGGGCTGGGCGTCATCCTGACCGTGGTGGTCGTCTTCGGCACCGGCGTGCTGGCCGCCAACGTGCTGGGGCAGCGGCTGCTGCTGCTGTGGGAGGGGCTGCTCGGCCGCATTCCGGTCGTGAAGTCGATCTACAACAGCGTGAAGCAGGTCTCGGACACGCTGTTCTCGTCGAGCGGTCAGGCGTTTCGCAAGGCCTTGCTGGTGCAGTGGCCGCGCGAGGGCGTGTGGACCATCGCGTTCCTCACCGGCACGCCGGGGGGCGACGTGACCCGCCATCTCGAGGGCGACTGGGTCAGCGTCTACGTGCCCACCACGCCGAACCCGACCGGCGGCTACTTCGTGATGCTGCGGCGGACCGACACGATCGAACTCGACATGAGCGTCGACGCCGCGCTTAAGTACATCATCTCGATGGGGGTGGCGCCGCCGACCCCGCCCCGGCCGCGCCCCTGACGGCGCCGCTCCCACGCTTCGTTCCGGAACCTCCACGACACCATGCGCACCACGTACTGCGGCCTCGTCGACAAGGCCTACCTCGGTCAGACCGTCACGCTGTTCGGCTGGGTGCATCGTCGCCGCGACCACGGCGGCGTGATCTTCATCGACCTGCGTGACCGCGAGGGCCTCGTGCAGGTCGTGATTGACCCGGACACGCCCGACACGTTCGCGACGGCCGACCGCGTCCGCAGCGAGTACGTCGTGCGCATCGAGGGCCGCGTGCGCGAGCGCCCGGCCGGCACGCACAACGCGCAGCTGAAGAGCGGCGAGATCGAGGTGCTGGCGAAGCACATCGAGCTGCTGAACACCGCGCTCACGCCGCCGTTCCAGCTCGACGACGAGAACCTGTCCGAGACCGTGCGCCTCGAGCACCGCGTGATCGATCTGCGCCGGCCGCAGATGCAGAAGAACCTGCTGCTTCGCTATCGCGTGGCGATGGCGGTGCGGCGCTATCTCGACGAGGCCGGCTTCGTCGACATCGAGACGCCGATGCTGACGCGCTCGACGCCCGAAGGCGCGCGCGACTACCTGGTGCCGTCGCGCGTGCACCACGGCGAGTTCTTCGCGCTGCCGCAGTCGCCGCAGCTCTTCAAGCAGATGCTGATGATGGCGGGCTTCGACCGCTACTACCAGATCGTGAAGTGCTTCCGCGACGAGGACCTGCGCGCCGATCGTCAGCCCGAGTTCACGCAGATCGACTGCGAGACGAGCTTCCTCGACGAGGCCGGCATCCGCGCGATCTTCGAGGGCATGATCCGCCACGTGTTCTCGACCGTGATCGGCGTCGATCTGCCGTCGCCGCTGCCGGTCATGACCTTCGCCGAAGCGATGCGCCGCTTCGGTTCGGACAAGCCCGATCTGCGCGTGACGCTCGAGCTCACCGACGTCACCGACCTCGTCAAGGACGTCGATTTCAAGGTGTTCTCGGCGCCGGCCAACGCCGCCAACGGCCGTGTCGCGGCACTGCGGGTGCCGGGCGGCGCCGCGATGACGCGCGGCGAGATCGACGGCCACACCGAGTTCGTCGCGATCTACGGCGCACGCGGTCTCGCGTACATCAAGGTCAACGAGCGCGCCAGGGGCCGCGAAGGCCTGCAGTCGCCGATCGTGAAGAACCTGCACGACGCGGCGCTCGACGCGATCCTCGAGCGCACCGGCGCCGTCGACGGCGACGTCGTGTTCTTCGGTGCCGACCGCGCCAAGGTCGTCAACGACGCGATGGGTGCGCTGCGCGCGCGCATCGGCCACAGCGAGTTCGGCCGCTCGCACGGCTTCGTGCAGGGCGACTGGAAGGCGCTGTGGGTCGTCGACTTTCCGATGTTCGAGTACGACGACGAAGCCCAGCGCTGGAGCGCGATGCACCACCCGTTCACCGCACCGAAGGACGGCCACGAGGACCGGCTCGATTCCGACCCGGGCAGTGCGACGGCCAAGGCCTACGACCTGGTGCTCAACGGCTGGGAGCTGGGCGGCGGGTCGGTCCGGATCCACCGCGAAGAGGTGCAGAGCAAGGTGTTTCGCGCGCTGAAGATCGACGCCGAGGAAGCGCGCGCGAAGTTCGGCTTCCTGCTCGACGCGCTGCAGTACGGCGCGCCGCCGCACGGCGGGATCGCGTTCGGGCTCGACCGCATCGTCACGATGATGTCGGGGGCCGAGTCGATCCGCGACGTGATCGCCTTCCCGAAGACGCAGCGCGCGCAGTGTCTGCTCACGCATGCGCCCAGCCCGGTCGACGAGAAGCAGCTGCGCGAACTGCACATCAAGGTGCGTTGAGCCGCCGGCATGGCCTGGAAGATCCCGCGCTCGGTGCTGGTGGTGATCCACACCGAGGCGCTCCAGGTGCTGCTGATCGAGCGCGCGGATCACCGCGGGTTCTGGCAGTCGGTCACCGGCAGCGTCGACGCCGACGACGAGCCGGTGCGCGACACGGCGGTGCGCGAGGTGCGCGAGGAGACCGGGCTCGACGCGACGGCCTTCCGCCTCGTCGACTGGCAGTTCGTCAACGAGTACGACATCTACCCGCAATGGCGCTGGCGCTATGCGCCCGGGGTCACGCGCAACTCGGAGCATGTCTTCGGACTGGTGCTGCCCGCACCGGTGCCGGTGACGCTGGCACCGCGCGAGCATGTCGCGCAGGTGTGGCTGCCGTGGGAAGAGGCCGCGCGGCGCTGCTTTTCGCCCAGCAACGCCGCGGCGATCCGGCAGCTGCCTGCACGGATGGACGCCGCAGCGACGCGACCAGTCGCGTGACCCCGCGCCGCCGGGCGCGCACAGGGTCAGGCGCGCGTGCGTCGTCGGCGTGTCACTGCGTGCGCGTGAGCGCCACGTCGGCGTCGGCGCCGATCGCCGCGCGGTAGGTGGCCAGCGCCCGGAAGTAGTCGGTCTGCGCGTCGACTTCGGCCACGCGCGCGTCGAACGTCGCCTGCTCGCGGATCTGCAGCGCCAGCAGGTCGGTGGCGCCCTGCCGGAAGCGCGTGCGCTCCGCGGCTTCGAGCTGCTCGGCAAGGTCGACATTGCGGCGCGCGGCGTCGATCTGCAGCCAGGCGGCCTGCAGCGCCGAGTGCGCATCGCGCACCTCCGCCGCGATGCGGTCGCGCGCGAACCCGAGCTCGGTGCGCAGACGCGAGATCTGGCCGTCGGCCACGTCGACGCGACCCTGCGCCTCGCGCCGCTGAAGCGGCACGCGGAACTCGACGCCGAGCCGCGTCTCGAGCGCCTCGATGTCGGGGCGGCGCTCGCCGAGCGGCGACTGACGCGCCTCCAGCGACACATCGAGGCTCGGCATCAGGTCGTTGACCGCGAGCCGGCGCTCGATCGCGAGTCGCTCGACCGACAGCGCGAGGTTGCGCAACTCCGGGCGCTGCTTCCACGCGGTCTCGACGTCCGGCAGCAGGCGGGCTGCATCCGGCGGCGGATGCCCCGGGAAGGCGGCCGGCAGCCGGTCGGCGCTCGCGAGTACCGGCGTATCGCGGCCGTCACGCAGGAACAGCGACAGCTCGATCGCCGCCGCCTCGAAGCGGCGCTGCGCCTGCACCAGGCCGATACGGCGCGTGACGACGAGCCGTTCGTTGTCGACGCGGATGATCGGCGCGATGGCGCCGCGGCGGACCTGCTCGGCGATCGCGCTGTCGCGCTCGTTCGCCACGCGCAGCAGCTGTTCGGCCGCGGCCTGACGCAGACCGGCACCGACCCACGCGAAGTACGCGACCGATGCCGCGCGCACGAAGTCGAGGCGCTGGCGCATCACCAGCGGGTCGACGAGCGCCTCGGTGATGCGGGCCTGCTCACGCGCCGCGCGCTGCGGATCGAGCGCGCCGCCGCGCAGCAGGCTCATGCGCACGCCGGCGGTGAGCTGGCCGCCGGGCGGCGTGCGGCCGAGGTTGTACGGCGCCAGCTCGCCGCCGCTCGCGCGCCAGCCGCCGTACACGCGCGCGCCCCACGTGGTGAGTGCCTGCTCGAGCAGCACCTGACCGGTGCGGCCGTCGTAGTAGCCGGTCGGCGTCGACAGCGCCGACGCGTTCAGGTTGAGGTCGAAGGCGCCTTCGGCCTGGCGCATGCGGCCGCTCGCGATGTCGCGCTCGATCAGCGCCGCGAGCAGCGGCGGATAGCGCCCGGTCACCGACGCGAGGACTTCGTCGAGCTGCAGCGGCGCAGCGGCGGATGACGCCGCCGCGGGCATGCGCACGACCGACGACTCGGCGGGGGCGGCAGCCGTTGGCGCGACGGGCGGTGCAGGCGCCACGGCGGGTGGGGCGGAAACGGACGCGGCTGAAGCGGGTGCGGCCGGCGGCGCTGGCCGCGCGGTGGCGACTGCGCTGCCGCGCTTCGGACGCTTCGCGGTCGTCGACTGCTCGGCGCCCGTCGCGGCCCCGGGGGCGGTCGCGACCAGCACCGCCAGCATCGCGACCACGGCCCGCGCGCCCGACCCGCCAGCGGCGCGCCGCGCTCGACGCGGCGAACGCGCCATCAGTTCGCCGGCTCGCGGTCCGCGACGATCGGCGGGAACGCGTTGAGCTGGCGCCAGATCTCGCGCCACAGCGGTACCTGCTGCAGCAGTACCCAGCCATCGGCGCGCACGCCCTGGCGCAGCCAGCGGTTGCTCGGCCAGCCGACCTTCTCGGTGCGGCCGTCGCGCTGCACGATGTCGGGCTGCTGGGCGACGACCACGCGGAACTTGCCGTGGCCGTCGTCGGTGGCGTCGACGAAGACGACCTCGCCGCCGAAGGTGCCCACGGCCACGCTCGGCCAGCCGACGAACTGGATCGCGGGCCAGCCTTCGAAGCGCAGCCGCGCCGGGCTGCCCGGCACGACGTTGCCGGCGGCGTCGGTGTGCCGCGGCGTGACGAGCGGCACGTCGTTGCCGTCGAGCCAGATCTCGACGAAGCGGCTCTCGGTCTCGGGAATGATCACGGCCACCGGCGAGCCCGGACGCAGGTAAGTGCCTTCGGTTGTCGCGACGCGGAACACGACGCCGTCGCGTGGCGATTCGACCGTCTGGCGCCGCGCGGAACTCACCTGCGTGGCGAGCGCCGCGGCGTCGCGTTCGGTGACCGCGACGTCCGCGCGGGCCTGGGTCAGCGCGGCGCGCAAGCCCGCGATGGTCGCGTCGAACTCGCGGCCGGTGCGTGCGAGCGTGGCCTGCGAGGCCGCGAGCTGCGCGGCCGAGCTGTCGCGCGCGAGCAGCGCGAGCTCGAGGTCGCGCTGCGACACGAGCCCGCTCTTCGCGAGGATCTCGGTCCGGTCGAGGTTCAGCCGGGCCGTGTCGGCGGTGGCGCGGTCCGACACCACGCGCTCGCGTGCGGCCGTGATGGCCTCGGTGCGGGCGCGCTCCTGCGCCGCGATCTGCAGGTCGAGCGCGACGACGCGCTGCTCGGTGGCCGACATCCGCTGACCCACGGCGTTGCGCTGCAGCTCGAGGTTGCCGATCAGGTTCGGGTCGTTGTCCTCGATCTCGACGATCACGTCGCCGCGCTTGACGCGCTGACCCTCGACGACGTTGAGCTTCTTGACCCGGCCCGCCACCGGCGCCTCCACGTTCAGGCGGCGATCGAGCGGGTCGAACGCGATCACGCGTCCGGTGCCGCGGATCGACTGCTGCCACGGCAGGAAGATCACGCCGATCAGCAGCGGAATGGTGATCAGCACGAGCACATGGGCGAACTGGCGTGCCGTACGTGACGAGCCCGCGAGCGCGAGCGCCGGCAGCCGCCCGCGCCAGTCGAACTCGCGCGGCGGCACGGCTCCGGGCGCGTCGGCCAGCAGCGCCGGGTCGTCCGGCAGCAGGCGCTTCATCGGTTCACCGCACCGCCACGCGGCGCCTTCGGGTCGTCGAGGTCGACGAAGTGGTCGCAGCGCTCGGCGACGAGCGGGTCGCGGGTGGCGACCAGCACGGTCCAGCCGCAGCGCGGATCGCGGATCACCGCGAACAGCTCGTGGATCATCGCGTCGTCGAGCCCGTCGAGCATGTCGTCGACCAGCAGCAGACGCGGTTGCTGCACCAGCGCGCGTGCCAGCACCAGCCGAACGCGTTGCCGGCTCGACAACGGCAGGCCGCCCGAGATCAGCAGCGTGTCGAGCCCGGTCGGAAGCGCCAGGATGTCGTCGAGCAGGCCCACGCGCGCCAGCGCCTCGGACACGCCGTCGTGGCCGATGTCGACGCGACCCAGGCGCACGTTGTCGGCGATGGTGCCGTGGACGATGTCGTTCGCGCGCAGCAGCGCCACCTGGCTGCGCAGGTGCTCGAGGTTCCAGCTGCGCAGGTCGAGTTCGTCGATGCGGATCGAGCCCGCGTGCGGCGTGCCGACGCCGAACAGCAGGTTGAGCACCGTGCTCGACCCGCTGCCCTGTGCGCCCCACAGGCCGACGCAGTCGCCGGGCTGCAGGTCGAGATCGAAGGCGTCGAGCACCTGCCGATCGGACGCGTACGCGAAGCCGACGTCGCGCACCTCGACGGCGGCGCCGGACGCGCGCGGCGGCCGCAGCTCGCCGCCTTCACGCTCGACCGGCAGGTCGGTCAGATAGCCCACCTTGTCGATCGCGACGAGCCCGTCGTACCAGGTCTCGAACAGGTAGGCGAGCTTCGACATCGACACCACGATCGACGACACGATCAGCTCGCTCGCGACCAGCTGACCGAGCGTGATCTGTTGTTCGAGCACGAGCCAGCCACCGACCATCAGCAGCGCCGAGGTCGCCAGCACCTCGAGGGCAAGCAGGGTGCTGATCTGGCGCATGAAGATGCGGAAGAAGCGCTTGCGCGCGCCGAGGAACTGGCGGGCGATCTGGTCCGAGCGATCCTGCGCGAAGGCGATGCCGCCCGGGCCCTTGAACAGCGCCGGCGCGCGGGCGAGCTCCTCGAGCCAGGCGACCATCTCGTACTTGCGCTGCGACTCGACGGTCGTCGCCGCGACCGCGCCACGGCCCGACCACAGCGCGAGCCCGATGCCGGCGCACATGACGATCGAGAACAGCAGCAGCGTCGGGTGGTAGAAGGCCAGCACGATCGTGCCGACCAGCGCGCTCAGCGCCGCATCGACGCCGTTGACCAGCATCCGCGCCGTCACCTTCTGCACCGTGACGATGTCGAGGAAGCGGTTGACCAGCTCCGGCGCGTGCGTGCCCTCGAAGGCGTCGTGCCGCGCGCGCGGGATGCGGTACGTGAGGTCGGCGGCCAGCCGCACGAACAGCCGGCGCTGGATCACTTCCGCCGTGTAGATCTGCAGGCCGCGGATCACCGCGATCAGCGTGAGGGCCGCGAACAGCGCGATGCCGAGGAACAGCAGCGCCTGCAGGTACGGATCGGACTGCGAGCCGAACGACAGATTGCTCACGAACGCGCTGACCGCGAGCGGCAGCGTGAGGTACAGCAGGGCCGACACGACCCCGAAGATCACGATCGCCCAGGCCTCCGGCGCTTCGGGGCGCAGGGCGCCCAGATAGCGCTTCAGCGGCGTGAGGTGCAGACCGTGCTCGTACTCGTGGCCGTGCTCGTGCTGGTCCGGGGCATGCGACGACGGCATCAGCTTCACCGGCTGCGCCATGCCGAATTCGGCCGTCTGCATCGCGGAGTCGAGCCCGAGCCGCTCGGCGAGCGCGTCGCGCGTCATCGACACGCGCTCGAGCGGGTCGTCCGCGGTCGAGACCTTGGCGCGGAACAGTCCGCGCTTGCGGATCACCAGCCAGCGCTGCTCCGCGGCGCTCCAGGCGACGACGGGGGTGGAGGCGTCGGCGGCCCAGATCGCGTCGGCGACGCTCATGCGCACCGGGGTGATGCGCAGTCCGACCGACGACGCCGCCCGCGCGAGCGGTTCGAGGGGCACGCGCTCGTCGTGCGGTGCCCGGGCCACCGCCTGACGGGCGTCGTCGAGCCCGCACTGGACCCCGGCGACGTGCGCGATGTGCAGCAGCGTCTGCACGGTGCGCTCGGCGCGGTCGCCGCGCAGGGCGGCCGTGTCGAGGCGATCGTGGGGGGGCGGCGTCATCGTGACGCCCGGGTCGGTCGGGGCGGTCACGGCTATGGGCGGCGAGGGGAAGACGGGCAGTCCAAGGGATGCGGCGGCAGGGAGGGCACAACCCGGATTGTTGCACTGCACAGTCCCTGTCGGGGGGTCACAAGTTCCTCACCTGCGACAAGGGATGCTCGAGTTTGCGCCCGGGCTGCCGTCGCCGGGCAACGAAACACACGCGGCCACCGCCCGGGATCGCTCCCGGGCGGCGGGCCGGACCCGGCGACGCCGGCGATCCGGCGCCCCGCGCGTCAGGCTGCGAGCGCGGTCGGTTCGATGCGCACCGCGGCCGAGGCATCGGCCGCTTCCAGCGTGGCCGCGACGGCCTGCACCACCGATGCGATGCGCACGGCGGCCTGCACCTGCTCGGCCGACAGCCCGTGGGCACGCACCACCTTGTCGTGCGCAGTCACGCACAGGCCGCAGCCGTTGATGGCCGACACGGCCAGCGACCACAGCTCGAAGTCGACCTTCTCGACCCCGGGGTTGCCGATCACGTTCATGCGCAGCTTCGCCGGCAGCTTGCCGTACTCGGCGTTCTCGACCAGATGCGTGAACCGGTAGTAGACGTTGTTCATCGCCATGATGGCGGCAGACGCCTTGGCGGCCGTGTGCGCGGCCTCGCCCAGCCCGGGCGCGAACTCGGCCGTCAGGGCCTGGATCACTTCGGCATTGCGCGACGCGTGCGCGGCGGCGATGAACGTGCCGCGCTTCTGCTGCTCGCTCAGCACGGTCTCGGCCGCGAGCGAACCCAGGTTGAGCTTCAGGTCCTTGGCGTAGTCGGGCAGACGGTCCTTCAGGGATTGCAGCGACATGGTGGGGTTCTCCGTATGCGGGTGGGGGGTGAGACGCCGCGACCGGCACGGCGGTCGCGGCGGTCGGGCGGCGGCGCGCGCCGTCGCGACGTCAGGCAGCCTTCAGGAACGCGTCGCCCTGCTTCCAGTTGCACGGGCACAGTTCGTCGGTCTGCAGCGCGTCGAGCACGCGCAGCACTTCTTCCGGATTGCGCCCGACGTTCAGGTCGTTGACCGACACGTAGCGGATGACGCCTTCGGGGTCGACCAGGAACGTCGCGCGCAGCGGCACGCCTTCCTTGGCGTCGAGCACGCCGAAGCCCGTCGACAGTTCGCGCTTGATGTCGGCCAGCATCGGGATCGGCAGATCGCGCAGGTCGGCGTGGTCGCGACGCCACGCCAGGTGCACGAACTCGCTGTCGAGCGACACACCCCAGACCACGGCGTCGCGGTCGGCGAAGTCGCCGGCGAGCTTGCCGAACGCGGCGATCTCGGTCGGGCACACGAACGTGAAGTCCTTCGGCCAGAAGAAGATCACCTTCCACTTGCCGGGGGCGGACTGGTCGTCGATGCGGGTGAAGGCCTTGTCGGCGTCGATCGAGACGGTGGCGGGAACGTCGAAGGCGGGCAGGCGGTCGCCGATGGTCAGCATGATCAGGTCCTCTTGCAGATGAGAGAGTCGGGAAGTCGACGAAGGCGAATCTGAGGTCGGCGCAGCGATCGAGCCAGCGAAGATTCGCCCTTGGAGCGATCGAGCGAACCGATCAAACTTCGGCCGTCCGCGTCCTCTCGTCCGTCGCACACCGGAGCCTGTCGATGCCTGCCGTGTCCGCCCTGCCGTCGCTGCGCCAGCTGCGCTACCTCGTCGTGCTGTCCGAGCGCCTGTCGTTCCGGCAGGCCGCCGACGTGCTGTTCGTCACGCAAAGCACGCTGTCGGCCGGCATCAAGGAGCTCGAGAGCACGCTGGGGGTGCAGCTGGTCGAGCGCGACAGTCGCTCGGTGCGGCTGACGCCGCTCGGTGAACAGGTGCTGCTGCGCGCCCGCGACCTGCTGGCCGGCGCGCAGGACCTGATGGAGCTCGCGCGCGGCGCCGCGAAGCCGTTGACGGGCGTCTTCCGGCTGGGCGTGATCCCGACCATCGCGCCGTTCCTGCTGCCGGTGCTGCTGCCGCCGGTGCGGGCGGCCTATCCCGAGCTGCAGCTGCACCTGCGCGAGGACCGCACCGAGCCGCTGATCGAGAAGGTGCGGGCCGCCGAGCTCGATGCCGCGCTGATCGCGCTGCCCTGGGACACCGGCGAGCTCGACGTGCGCGAGTTGGGCCGCGACGAGTTCTGGTTCGTCGCGCGCACCGACGACCCGCTCGTCCGCGACAAGGAAGTGGCGGTGCGCAAGCTGGACCTCGACCGCCTGGTGCTGCTGGAAGAAGGCCATTGCCTGCGCGAGCACGCCATCGCCGCGTGCGGCAAGCGCGCCGCGGGGCTGGTGCCGACGGTCGAGGCGACCAGCCTGACCACGCTCGTGCAGATGGTCGAAGGCGGCCTCGGCGTGACGCTGCTGCCCGAGATCACGCTGAAGGCCGGACTGCTGAACGGCACGTCGCTCGTCGCCCGGCCCTTCGCGACCGACGTGCCGTCGCGCACGCTGGCCCTGGTGTCGCGTCCGACCGCGGCACGCGCGGGCGACTACGCGCTGCTGGCCGGCCTCACGGCGGAGCAGCTGCGCAAGGCGAGCGGACCGAAGGGGGCGTCGCGGGTGGGGAAGCGGGCGGGATGACGGTGGGGCTCGGCGGGCGCGCTTTCCACGAGCGGCCGGGACAGGGCGCGCTGCGATGAAGTTCTGGGCAGGCGTCACCGACAACGACTGGTACGCGTTTCTCGCGCAGCGTCGGCCGGACGAGGTCAACTTCTGGCAGCCGAGCGGGCGCGCACCGTTCACTTCGCTGCCGCCCGGCACGCCGTTCCTCTTCAAGCTGAAGCGCCCGCACAACCACATCGCGGGCGGCGGGGCGTTCGTGCGCTTCGTCACCGTTCCGTTCGCGCTGTGCTGGGATGCGTTCGGCGAGCGCAACGGCGCGCCGACGCGCGCCGGTCTGGAGGGGCTGCTGCGTCCGCTGGTGCCCGAGTGGCAGGGCGACCGCACGCCGATCGGCTGCACGATCCTGTCGAACCCGTTCTTCCTGCCGCGAGACGCGTGGATCGAGGCGCCGCCGGCATGGAAGTCGAACATCGTGCAGGGCAAGACGTTCGACACCGCCACGGCGGACGGCGCGGGGCTGTGGCAGGACGTCGCGGACCGCCTGGCCGCGCGCGCGCTGATCGAGACCGACGCGAAGTCGCTCGTGATGCCGACGGCCTACGGTGCCGAGTTCCTGACCCGCGCGCGACTGGGCCAGGGTGCGTTCCGCATCCTCGTCACCGAGGCCTACCGACGCCGTTGCGCGATCACCGGCGAGAACGTGCTGCCGGTTCTCGAGGCTGCGCACATCCAGCCGTTCGCGAGTGCCGGTCCGCACGGAGTGCACAACGGGCTGCTGCTGCGATCGGACTTCCACAAGCTGTTCGACACCGGGCTCGTGACGATCACGCCCGATCACGTGATCGAGGTGAGCCCGGCGATCCGCGAGGAGTTCCACAACGGCAAGGCGTACTACCGACTGCACGGGCAGAAAATGGCCGTCGTGCCGAACGCGCCGATCGATCGCCCGGATCCGCGTCTGCTCGCGTGGCACAACCAGCACGTGTATCGCGGTTGAGCCGGGTTGCCGGCAGACGTCGCGCCGGCGACCCTCAAACGGTCGCTCCCTCCCATTCGCACGGCCGTCTGCCGGCCGACTCGCCGCCATGACCTTTGCCCTCCGCCCCGACCTCCCGCCCCCGTCCGCGAAGTGGACCGGGCTCTCGAAGCACCACTTCGTCGGCGGCAACAACGACGCCGGCGCCGTGCCGGTCGCCGAGCTGGTCGCGGCGGCCACGCGCGCGCTCGAGCGCGAGGGCCACACGCTCGCGAACTACTTCATGCACAGCGGGCCGCAGGGGCATCGCGGTCTGCGCGAGTTTCTCGTCGCGAAGCTCGCGCGCGACGCCGGCATCGTCTGCACGGTCGACGAGCTGCTGATCACGTCGGGCTCGCTGCACGGACTCGACCTGGTCAACGCCGCGTTCGTCGCGCCCGGCGACACGGTGATCGTCGAACGTTCGACCTACGGCGGTTCGATCACGCGCCTGCAGCGGCTCGGTGCGCGCATCGTCGGGGTCGACGTCGATGCCGACGGCCTGTCGGCGCAGGGTCTGTCGGACGCGCTCGATGCATTGCAGCGCGAGGGCGTGCGGCCGAAGTTCATCTACACGATCCCGACGGTGCACAACCCGACCGCAACCGTGATGAGCGCTGCCCGCCGCGCCGAGATCCTCGCGCTCGCGCATCGGCACGCCGTGCCGATCTTCGAGGACGACTGCTATGCCGATCTCACGTGGTCGGGCACGCGCCCGCCGGCGCTGTACGCGCTCGACGGCGGCGAGAACGTGGTGCACATCGGCAGCTTCTCGAAGACGGTCGCGCCGGCGCTGCGGGTGGGCTGGATCGTCGCGCGCTGGCCGTTGATGGGTCACCTGCTGTCGCTGAAGGTCGACGGCGGCTCCGGCGCGCTCGAGCAGATGACGCTTGCGCAGTGGTGTCCGCGACACTTCGACGCGCATGCGGTGCAGCTGCGCGCGGTGCTCGAAGCGAAGTCACGCACGATGTTCGATGCGCTGCAGGCGCAGTTCGGCGACACGATCCGCATCGCGCCACCGATCGGCGGCATCTTCCAGTGGGTCGAGGTGGCCGACGGCATCGACACCACGCGCCTGGCACAGGCGGCGTTGCAGGCGGGCGTCGCGATCAACCCGGGCGCGGAGTGGATGACCGATCCCGAGCAGGGGCGGCGTCACTTCCGCGTGTGCTTCGCGCAGCCCGACCACGACAACCTGCGCGAAGGGGTCGCGCGTCTTGCCGAGGTCTGTCACCGCACGTTCGGCGTACCGGCGCGCGCGCCGCTCGCGCATCGCTGACGCGACCGTCGCGTGCGTCGCCGCCACGCGCTGCGATCGGCGCGCGATGGACGGTCCCGGACAACGCGGCACCGTCCGCTTCTGCGGTGCCGGTCTTCGCGACGCACATGCACCCCGGCATCCGCGCGGATGCCGGGGTGCCACGTCCGCGCCTCGGACCCGCGACGCGGGCGGGAGGGGACCCGCGCCGCGGCGGAGGCGCAACCTCGATCAGCCGTTCGACGCGTCGCGCACGTAGCGCACGGCAGCGTTGCCGGCATCGGCCTGACCGGCGCCGACCTTCGGCGTGATGCGCTGGCCGCGCAGCACCGTGAGCGCCTTCGTGTCGAGGTCGGCGGCGGCGAGCGTCGCGTTGCCGGCGTCGGCCTGACCGAGCAGCACGATCTTTCCGACCGGCTGCGCCGGCATGCCCGACGGCTTCGCCCACACGGGGGCGTCGGCCTGGCCGACGCCGGCGGCGAAGGCGCTCGATGCGATCGCGAACGAAGCCGCAGCGGTGACGAAGGAGAGGGTCTTGATCATGTTCATGGCGAGTTCCTTTTCGAAGAAGAGAGAGACGAAGCGCGAGGGGACGGAGGCGAGGGTGATCAGCCGTTCGACGCGTTGCGCACGTTGCGCGCGGCGGCGTTGCCGGCATCGGCCTGACCGGCGTAGGCCTTCGGCGTGATGCGCTGACCGCGCAGGGCCGTGAGTGCCTTCGTGTCGAGGGCGGCGTCGCGTGCCGTCGCGGCGGCGTCGCCGATGTCGGCCTGACCGAGCAGCACCACCTTGCCGACCGGCTGCGCCGGCGTGCCCGACGGCTTCGCCCACACGGGGGCGTCGGCCTGGCCGATGCCGGCGGCGAAAGCGCTCGACGCGATCGCGAACGTGGCGGCGGCGGTGACGAAGGAGAGGGTCTTGATCGTGTTCATGGCGAGTTCCTTTCTGGATGAATGACGGAGATTCGTTCGATGTCTGTCCGCACTTCGCGGCTCGGGCCGTCAGGCCACGGTGCAAGGATCCGGCGAGTCACCTTGCGAAACCGTGAAGCCCGTCGGGTCGGTCACGTGTGCGGCACGCAGTGAAGTGTCGAGAGGCTCGCGCGCTGTCGGTCGCGGGCACATCGCGGACCCATCGTTCTCGCGCGGGCGACAGTGGTGTGTTCGCTCAGCGTTGCGCGATCACGATCGGCAGCGCGCGCGCGACGGCCTTCGGACCTTCCTGAGTGATCGTCACCGCGCGCGGTGCCGCGAAGTCGAAGGCGCCGACGGCCTGCGTCGTCGACGTGCGCACATCGATCTGCCCGACGCTTGCCGGCGTGTCGAAGACGCGCGCACCCAGTGCGCGGCTGGCGGCGGGTGCGACGGTGTCGGCCGCCTGTCCGACGCGGGTCGGCGTGCGCGAGAAGTCGGTGGTGCGGACGCTCGTCGCGGCATGGGCGCCGGTCGTGAACGCGAGAGTGGCGACGGTGGCGAGCGTCGAGAGGCGGAGCAGCGTGTTCATGGGGTAGTCCTCGTGCATTGCGGCGGGATCGCCGCGGGGTGGGGACCGGGCGCGTGTGTGGCGCGCTCGGGTGTTCGGGTCAGCGGGTCGTCGGGGGCCGCGTGGCGGGTGGCCTTGCGGATCGAGACGGCCTGTCGGCTCGCAGGACATACGTCGATGCACGCGCGCCGGATTCGATGGCGGCGTGTGGAATGGATGCCATGTGCGCGATGCGCGTCGGCGCGACGTGGCGGCGCGTGATGTGCGGCGCCATGCGTGGGGCGCGCGACACCGGGAATGCGCCGTGCGCGCCGCGGCGGCAGGCGGCGCGAGCGGTGTCGGCCGGCGCGGGGGATCGCGCGGGCGCAGGACCGCGCGTGACTGAGGCGAGGCCCGCGCGCGTCTGCGCACGGTCACCCCGGAATGCACAGGGCCGCCTCGCGGCGGCCCTGTGGGCACTGCGTCGACGACCGCGGCGATCAGCCGGCGGCCACCGCCGCGTCGAGGCTGTCGCCGAGGATCGCGAGCGCCTCGTCGAACACGTCGTCCTGGATCGTCAGCGGATACAGGAAGCGGATCACGTTGTAGCCGATGCCGCAGGTGAGCAGGATCAGATGGCGCTTCGCGGCCTCCTGCTGCACGCGCTTGGCGAAGGCGGCGTCGTAGTCGTGCGCGTCGGGCGCGCTGCCGGGGCGGTTGAACTCGACCGCGATCATCGACCCGAGACCGCGCACGTCGGCGATGTGCGGCACCGTCGCACGCTTCGATTCGAGGAAGGCCTTCAGCTTCGCGCCGAGCGCGTTCGAGCGCTCGAGCAGCTTCTCCTCGTGGAACACGTCGATGACCGCGTGCGCTGCCGCGATGCCCACCGGGTTGCCCGCGTACGTGCCGCCGAGGCCGCCGGGGGCGGGGGCGTCCATGATCTGCGCCTTGCCCGTCACCGCCGAGAGCGGGAAGCCGGCCGCGAGGCTCTTCGCGATGGTCATCAGGTCGGGCTCGACGCCCGACTGCTCCATCGCGAACCACGTGCCGGTGCGACCGAAGCCCGACTGGATCTCGTCGGCGATCAGCAGGATGCCGTGCTCGTCGCACAGCGCGCGCAGCGCCTTCAGGAACGCGAACGGGGTCGTGTAGAAGCCGCCTTCGCCCTGCACCGGCTCGACGATGATCGCGGCCACGCGCTTCGGCTCGATCTCGGTCTTGAAGACCTGGTCCAGCGCCTTCAGCGCGCCGTCGATGCCGACGCAGTGGCAGGGGAAGGCCGAGTGGTAGACCTCGGCCGGGAACGGGCCGAAGCCGATCTTGTACGGCGCGACCTTGCCGGTGAGCGCCGAGGCCATGATCGAGCGGCCGTGGAACGCGCCCGAGAACGCGATGACGCCGCTGCGTCCGGTGTACGCACGGGCGATCTTCACCGTGTTCTCGACGGCTTCGGCGCCGGTCGAGAACAGCGCCGTCTTCTTCGGGCCCGAGATCGGCGCG
>JALORJ010000211.1 GCA_025459035.1 Burkholderiales bacterium | reverse complement strand
CGTCTTCGCGCAGCCGCAGGTCGGACTGCACGGCAGCGCGACGATCCAGGCGACGCTGCTGGTGGCGCACGCCCGCGACCCCGCCGCGATCCTCGCGGCGCTGCGCAGCGTGCTGCCGGCCACGACTTCGCCCGTCTACGCCGGCGCGTCGCTGCTGCCCAACGGCGCCGGGGCGTGGCTGCGTGTGCTGGGTACCGATGCCGTCGCGCTGCGTGCGCTGATGCGCGACGCGTGGGCCGCGGTACGCGTCGCGCTGACCGGTCGCCCGCCCGGCCTGCGCCGCAAGTAGCCGTTGTCTCCCGCGCCGTGCGGCACTGCGCGACCGCGCGTCGCGGTACGCACGCGGCCCCGAACCTTCACGGACCTCACGCCATGAACAGCCCCGTCCCGCCGCCGTCCGGCGTCATCGACCAGTACCGCATCGCCACGCAGCCCTACTACCGCGCGGGGGGCGACGAGATCGCGCTGTTCGAGGCGGCGTACGCCGCCCGCATGCCGATGATGCTCAAGGGCCCGACCGGCTGCGGCAAGACGCGCTTCATCGAGTTCATGGCGTGGAAGCTCGGCAAGCCGCTGGTCACGCTCGCGTGCAACGAGGACATGACGGCCTCCGATCTGGTCGGTCGCTTCCTGCTCGACGCCGAGGGCACACGCTGGCAGGACGGCCCGCTGACGATCGCCGCGCGTCACGGCGCCATCTGCTACCTCGACGAGGTGGTCGAGGCGCGGCAGGACACCGCGGTGGTCATCCATCCGCTGACCGACGCGCGCCGCGCGCTGCCGCTCGAGAAGAAGAACGAGCTCGTCACCGCGCATCCCGACTTCCAGCTCGTCATCTCGTACAACCCCGGCTACCAGTCGATCCTGAAGGACCTGAAGCAGTCGACCAAGCAGCGCTTCGGCGCGCTCGACTTCCACTACCCGCCGCGCGCGATCGAGATCGAGATCGTCGCGCACGAGGCGCGCATCCCGGACGCCACCGCCGCGACGCTGGTGTCGATCGGCGAGAAGACGCGGCATCTGAAGGGCCACGGGCTCGAGGAAGGCGCGTCGACGCGGATGCTGATCCACGCCGGCCTGCTGATCGCGCAGGGCGTCGATCCGGTGGCGGCGTGCCGCGTGACTCTGGTGCGGCCGATCACGGACGACGTGGACATGCGGGACGCCCTCGATGGCGTGGTCACGGCGTTCTTCTGATGATCACCAGCGCGTCTCCGGCTGGCATGTCCACGTCCGCAGCCGACTCGCCTTGCCGTCGATCCCCGCTGCGCGGGGCCCCTCGCCGGGTGGCTCGCGTCTGCACGCCTCCATGCGAGACGCGATCGACGGCGTCGTGACCGCGTTCTACTGATCCCCCGCCCGTGAACGACGTCGCCGTCCACTTCGCCGATCAGCGCAAGCCGCTGGCGTGGTGGCTGCGTGCGCTGTGGAACGACGGCACGGCACTGCATCCGTTCGGCGCCACGCTGTCGGTGGCGCGGCCGTACCGCTCGAACATCGGCCTGCACTTTCCCGACCAGTACCGCGCGGTGCAGGGCGCCGGCGGGGCGCTGGTGTACCGCGCGGGGCTCGCGCATCTGGCTGCGCATCACGCGTTCTCGGGACCGGCGCGCTCGCGCAAGGGACTGAAGCCGGTGCAGGTCGCGTTGTTCGGCGTGCTGGAAGACGCGCGCGTCGAGCATCTGGCGATGCGCGAGTTTCCGGGCCTGCGACGGCTGTGGAGCCGCTTCCACGTCGCGCAGGCCGGCGGCAGCGCGTCGACGTTCCTGTCGCTCGCGGTGCGGCTGTCGCGCGCGCTGATCGACCCCGACTTCGCCGACGACCATCCGTGGGTGCGCAAGGGCCGCTCGATGTTCTTCCACCCGGCCGGTGACCTGAACGACCCGGGCTTCCCGCGCGAGCTGGCATCGCTGCTGGGCAACGACATCGGTCAGATGCGGTTGCAGTTCAACGCGAAGACCTACGTCGTCGAGCCGCTGTACCGCGACGACAACGCGCACCTGTGGCTGCCCGAGGACGACGACGACTCGACCGCGCAGGCACTGATGGTCGAGGACGACATCCTGCTGGTGAACCCCGAGGTGATCGAGACCGAGGGCGGCGACGTCATCGAGGAGGAGAGCGACGACGACGACGCCGAGGCCGGCGTGAAGCCCGTGGGCACCGGCGCCGACGACGATCCGGAGCTCGCCACCGTCGCGCTAGACGCGCTGCGCGTCGTCACCTACCCCGAATGGGACTGGATGATCGGCGCGTCGCGCCCGGCGTGGTGCACGGTGCAGGAGCGCCGCCCGATGCCCGGCGACTCCGCGGCGATCGACGCGATCCTCGCGCGTCACGCGTCGCTCGTCGACCGCATCGACTCGCTGGTGGGCGGCAACGAACTGCGCAAGCCCGAGCGGCTGCGCAAGCAGATGGAAGGCGATCGCTTCGACCTCGACGCCGTCGTCACCGCGATGCTCGATGTGCGCACGCGGCGCACCCCCGACCCGCGCGTGCACATCCGCGTCGACCGGCGCGAGCGCGACCTCGCGGTGCTGGTGCTGCTCGACCTGTCGCAGTCGACCAACGACGTCGTCGAAGCCTGCCAGGCGCGCGTGCTGGACCTCGCGCGCGAGGCCACCGTACTGCTCGCGCACGCGATGGAGAAGGTGGGCGACCAGTTCGCGATCCACGGCTTCTGCTCCAACGGGCGCGGCGAGGTGCAGTACCAGCGCTTCAAGGACTTCGGCCACACCTTCGATGCCGGCGTGAAGGCCCGGCTGGCGGGCATGACGGGCCAGTGGTCCACGCGCATGGGGGGCGCGCTGCGGCACGCCACGGCGCAGCTGGTCGCGCGGCGCAACGACCGGCGGCTCATCCTGCTGATCACCGACGGCGAGCCGCACGACATCGACGTGCACGACCCGCGCTATCTGCTGCAGGACGCGCGCAAGGCCGTCGACGAGGCGAGCCGCGCCGGCGTGTTCACGTACTGCATGAGCCTGGACCCGAAAGCCGACCACTACGTGCAACGCATCTTCGGCCCGCGCAACTGGACCGTCATGGACCACATCGCGAAGCTGCCCGAGAAGCTGCCGGCGCTGTACCTGCGGTTGACGCGGTAGCGCGCGACCGCGCCGCGCCCCTCGACACGCACCGGCGCTTCCGGTTACTGATGGCGCGGGCCGAGTCGCGGTCCGTCCCCCCGGAGCGCTCATGAACACCGGCCTTGTTCACGCCGTCGTCCGCGCGGGCGTCGTCCTGTGCGTCGCTTTCGGTGCGACGCGCCTCGACCCCGCGCACGCCGAGACTGCCCCGGCGACCGAGCCGTCGCTACCCGCGGCGCTGATCGCGCGCGCAAGCGCGGTGGTCGACGCCGATACCCCGCGCCTGGTCGAGATGTTCAAGGACCTGCACGAGCACCCGGAGATCGGCTTCACCGAGGTGCGCACGGCCGGCATCGTCGCGCGCGAGCTGCGCGCGGCGGGCTTCACGGTGACCGAAGGCATCGGCAGGACCGGCGTGGTCGGTGTGCTGGCCAACGGCCCGGGGCCCACGGTGTGGTTTCGCGCGGACATGGACTCCAACTCGGTCGCCGAGACCACCGGTCTGCCGTGGGGCGCGCCGAAGCGCCAGCGGCTGGCCGACGGCCGCGAGATCGACGTGATGCACGCCTGCGGCCACGACGCGCACGTGACGTGGCTGCTCGGGTTCGCGAAGGCGATCGCCGCGCTGAAGTCCGAGTGGTCCGGCACGCTGGTGCTGTACGGCCAGCCGGCGGAAGAGCCCGGCACCGGGGCGCAGGCCATGGTCGACGACGGGCTGTGGACGCGCGGTCTGCCGAAGCCCGACGTGGCCTTCGGGCTGCACACCGCGCCGGGGCCGGTGGGCTACGTGTCGAGCTCGCCCGGCGTGCGCATGGCGGGCACCGACCAGCTGGACGTGACCTTCTTCGGCGTCGGCGGTCACGGCTCGACGCCGCAGACGACCGTCGACCCGGTCGTGATGGCCGCACAGGCGGTGATCGCGTACCAGACCGTCGTGAGCCGCAGCATCGACCCGCAGGCGGCTGCCGTGGTGACCGTCGGCGCGATCGAGGCCGGCCGCGACAACAACGTGATTCCCGATCGCGCCACGCTCAAGCTGAACCTGCGCTGGTTCAGCCCCGCGGTGCGCGCGCAGATGCTCGACCGCATCGACAGCATCAACCGCGGCATCGCGATCGCCGCCGGAGCGCCCGCCGACCGGCCGCCGGTGCGCACGATGAAGGGACGCGCCGATCCGCTGGTCAACGACGCCGCGCTGGTGGCGCGACTGAACCCGACCTTCGAGGCGCTGCTGGGACGCGGCAAGGTGGTGTCCGACTTCCCCGCCGTGATGGGCTCGGAGGACTTCCAGGAAGCCTTCGTGCCGCTGAAGACGCCGTACGTGTTCCTGCTGGTCGGCGTCGCGCCGCCGGCGATGTTCGCCAAGGCCGTGGCGGCGGGGCAGCCGGCGCCGTACGCGAACCACAACCCGGACTTCTTCGTCGACCTCGACGCGATCCCGATCGGCGCCAAGGTCCACACGCTGGCAGCGCTGAAGCTGCTGGCGAAGGCGCGCTGACGCGGCGCGCATCGTCGTCCCACCGATCTCCTGCTCGCGTTTCCTTCCGCCCGATGACGCTCGACTGGCTCAACCCGCTCTACCGCAGCAACGCGCAGTTCGACGGCATCAACGCGACGCTGACCTCGCCGATCGCGCCCGACGGACGACCGGTGCTCGGCGCCGACTACACGGTGCCGGCGCGGCAGGGGCGGGCGGTGCGCGTGGCCCGCGGCCAGCGGCTGGTCGTGACCAACCCGAGCGGCACGCAGGTGTGCGACTTCTGGGCGTTCGTCGACGGCGCCCTGCACGAATTCCTGTCGATGGAGCATCTGCGCGCGGCGCTGTCGCACCTGACGCCGAAGCCCGGCGACACGCTGGTGAGCAACCGCCGGCGCCCGCTGCTGCGCTTCGTCGACGACACCTCGCCCGGCGTGCACGACACGCTGATCGCCGCGTGCGACCTGCCGCGCTACCGCCAGCTGGGCGTCGACGGCCATCACGACAGCTGCTCGGACAACCTGCGCATGGCGATGGCCGCGATCGGCTGCCACGTGACCGAGGTGCCGAGCCCGTTCAACGTGTTGATGAACACCCCGCCCGATGCGCAGGGCCGCATCGCGTGGCTGCCGCCGGTGGCGCGGGCGGGCGATCGCGTGGTGTTCGAGGCGCTGATCG
>JALORJ010000210.1 GCA_025459035.1 Burkholderiales bacterium | reverse complement strand
TTCCGACTCCTCCGCATGCCCTCCCTCGACCTCACCCCCGACGAGTGGCTGATAGTCGGCCTTACCCACGACGGCCGCAAGTTCCGCCCCAGCGACTGGGGCGAGCGCCTGTGCGGGGCGCTGTCGAGCTTCGATCGAACAGGGCGGCTGGCGTACTCGCGGCACGCGCGGCCGGTCACGCGCGACGGGCAGGAGTGCGTGGTCGTCGAGACGCTGCTCGAGGAGATCAACCCCGACGCGTACCAGTTCCTGATGGACTTCGCGCGCGACAACCAGCTGCAGGTCAGGCCGGGGCGAGGCAAGTTGCGGCTCGGCGATTCGTCGGCGCGCAAGCTGTTCTGACGCCCCTCACGCCGCCGGTCGCACCGCCTCGACGGGCGCCCGTCCCCCAGGCTGCGGATACGGGAACAGCGTCGACATCGCCACGCTCTCGTACGCGCTCATCACCACGCGCACGTGTTCGCGGCGGAATTCGCGCGCGTGTCGCAGGCCGCACGAGTGGGCGATCATGTCGATCTCGTGGTTCATGTTGTTGGCGTAGTTCGCCACGCGCTGCCACTTCTCCTCGACCACCAGGCCGCGCTGCAGCCGCGGCTGGTGCGTGGTGATGCCGGTCGGGCACTGGTTGGTGTGGCAGCGCAGCGCCTGGATGCAACCCAGCGCGAACATGAATCCGCGCGCGGTGTTGATGAAGTCCGCGCCGACGCACAGCGCCCACGCGGCCTTGGCCGACGTCACGAGCTTGCCGCTGGCCACCACGCGGATGCGCTCGCGCAGGCCGGCTTCGATCAGCGCGTCGATCACGCGCGGCAGCGCTTCGGTGATCGGCAGCGCCATGTGGTCCATCAGCGCCTGCGGCGCAGCCCCGGTACCGCCCTCGCCACCGTCGACCACGATGAAGTCCGGCGCGGTGTCGAGCCCGCGGCGGTTCACCGCTTCGCACAACTGGTGCATGAAGTCCCAGCCGCCGATCGCGGTCTTCAGGCCCACCGGCTTGCCGGTCGCGTCGCGCACGCGCAGCACCATGTCGAGCAGCTGGTCGGCGTTGGCGGCCTCGACGTGGCGGTTCGGGCTGATCGAGTCGCTGAACGCCGGGATGCCGCGGATGCGCGCGATCTCCTCGTTGACCTTGGCCGCCAGCAGCACGCCGCCCTTGCCGGGCTTGGCGCCCTGCGACAGCTTGATCTCGAAGGCGCGCACGTGCGGTGCGATCTCGCGCAGCTTCGCGTCCGACAGCTTGCCGTGTTCGTCGCGCACGCCGTACTTGGCGGTGCCGATCTGCATGATCAGGTCGCAGCCACCTTCGAGGTGGTACGGCGACAGGCCGCCTTCGCCGGTGTCCATCCAGCAGCCCGCGGCCTTCGCGCCGCGCGACAGCGCGCGCACCGCAGGGGCCGAGATCGCGCCGTAGCTCATGCCGCTCACGTTGACGATCGACGTCGCCGTGAACGGCTCGCGACACCACCCGTCACCGATCGTCAGTGGCGGCGTCGTCTGGCGATCGTCTTCCAGCACCGGGAACGGCGCGTTGACGAACAGAATGTTGCCGGGCTCGGACAGGTTGTTGGTCGAGCCGAACGCGATCGTGCCGCCTTCGTTCTTGGCCAGCCGGTAGACCCACGACCGCATCGCGCGGTTGAACGGCATCTCCTCGCGGTCGTTGGCGAAGAAGTACTGGCGGAAGTACTCGCCCTGGCGCTCGAGCAGGTAGCGCAGCCGGCCGACCACGGGAAAGTTGCGCAGGATCGTGTGCTTCTTCTGCGTGACGTCCTGGATGAACCAGAACAGCAGCACGCCGACCACGACCAGCGCGATCACCGTGCCCAGGCCCTGGAACATCAACGCGGCGACATTGCCCATGCGCGACCGCCTCCGGGTGGCGTGACGACAGCGTCGAGGGTACGCGGATGCCCCGCGGGCGGGCAGATCGACGACGCTGGTCGGCGGTGCGCCTGCGGCGGTGCGGCCGCGACGCTGCCGCCCGGCGCCCGTCCGGCACGCGGGGAGACGACACGCGGGCGCGTCGGCCCGCGCGGTCGGTCAGCCGCCGAGCGACCCCGGCCCGGCCACGGCTGCGCGCACCTGATCGAGGGCGGCCGGGTCCTCGAGCGTGGTCAGGTCGCCGGGGTCGCGCCCTTCCGCGATCGCCTGGATGCTCCGGCGCAGCAACTTGCCGCTGCGGGTCTTCGGCAGCATCGCCACGAAGTGCACGCGCGCCGGCCGCGCGATCGCGCCGAGCAGGCGGTCGACGGTGGCCATCACGTGCTTCTCGAGCGCCGCGCGGTCGGCCTCGGCCGCAGCGCCGGACGGATCCTTGAGCACCGCGAAGGCGATCGGCACCTGACCCTTCAGCGCATCGTCGACACCGACCACCGCCACCTCGGCGACCGCCGCATGCGCCTGCACGGCCTCCTCGATCTCGCGCGTGCCGAGCCGGTGGCCGGCCGTGTTGATCACGTCGTCGGTGCGGCCGAGGATCTGGTAGTAACCGTCCGCGTCGCGGATGCCCCAGTCGAACGACGCGTAGACCTGCCGGTCGCGGAAGGTCGAGAAGTACGTCGACACGAAGCGTGCGTCGTCGCCCCACACCGTCTGCAGGCAGCCCGGCGGCAGGGGCGGCTCGACGACCACGATGGCCTTCTCGTTCGCGCCCGCCTCGGTGCCGTCCTCGCGCAGCAGCTTGAGGTCGTAGCCGTAGGCCGGGAACGACGGGCTGCCGTAACGGATCGGGGTCGCCTCGACGCCCGGTGCACTGGTCAGCATCGGCCACCCGGTCTCGGTCTGCCAGTAGTGGTCGATCACCGGCTTGCGCAGCGCCTCGGCGATCCAGCGATGCGTCGGCTCGTCGAGCGGCTCACCGGCGAGGAACAGGTGCTGCAGCGAACTCAGATCGTGGCGCGCGAGCAGTGCAGGGTCCTGCTTCTTCAGCACGCGGATCGCGGTCGGTGCCGAGAACATGACCTTCACGCGGTACTGCTCGACCAGCTTCCACCAGATCGCGGCGTCCGGCCGCACCGGCGTGCCTTCGTAGAGGATCGTCGTCATGCCGGCGAGCAGCGGCCCGTAGACGATGTACGAATGCCCGACCACCCAGCCGATGTCGGACGTGGTGAACATCGTGTCGCCGGGACCGCCGCAGTAGATGTGCGCCATCGACGCCGCCAGCGCGACCGCGTAGCCGCCGACGTCGCGCTGCACGCCTTTCGGGCGCCCGGTCGTGCCCGACGTGTAGAGGATGTACGAGGCTTCGTTCGACTCGACCCACGTCACTGGCACGTCGGCGTGGAAGTGCTGCTCGCGCAGCGCGTGCCAGTCGACGTCGCGCGGCCGCTCGCGCTGCCAGGTCGGATCGAGATCGCGGTTGAACAGCAGCACGTGCTCGGGCTTCGCGGTCGCGAGCGCGATGGCCTCGTCCAGCAGCGGCTTGTAGCGCACGACCTTGCCGGCACGCATGCCCGCGTCGGCCGAGACGATGACGCGCGGCCGGGCGTCGTCGATGCGCGTGGCGAGCGACGCCGACGCGAACCCGCCGAACACCACCGAGTGGATCGCGCCCAGCCGCGCGCACGCGAGCATCGCGAACACCGCCTCGGGAATCATCGGCATGTAGATCAGCACGCGGTCACCGCGCTGCACGCCGAGCGCCCGCAGCATCGCCGCGGTGCGCATCACCTCGGTGTGCAGCGTGCGATAGGTCCACGTGCGCTCGACGTCCGTCTCGGTCGACACGAACACGAGCGCCGCCTGGTCGCCGCGCGCGTCGAGGTGACGGTCGACCGCGTTGAAGCACAGGTTGGTCGTGCCGCCGACGAACCAGCGCGCGAACGGCGGGCGCGAGAAGTCGAGCACCTGCTCGAACGGCGTCTCCCAGTGGATGCGCTTCGCCTCGTCGCGCCAGAAACCCTCGCGGTCGTCGATCGAGCGTCGGTGGAAGGCGGTGTAGATGTCGCCCATGGTGGGTCCTCCTCGTACGACGGTCGGCGCCGTCGGGGTGTACGTCGCCGCGCGCCGCGCGCGGCCCGGTGCGGGTAGACCGGAGCGCCGCCTCAGGCGATCCGGACGACCGTGCGCCCCTTGACGGCGCCCGCGACGAACGCCGGGAACGCGTCGGGCAGCGCCGCAAAGTCGATCGTGCGGGCCATCGCCGCGAGATGGCGCGGACGCATGTCGGTGGCCAGACGGTCCCAGACGGCAAGGCGCTGCGGCATCGGGCAGTTGACCGAGTCGATGCCGCACAGCGTGACCCCGCGCAGGATGAACGGCATCACGGTCGTGTTGTAGACGTGGCTCGCGGCCAGCCCGATCGCCGCGATCGCGCCGCCGGTCTTCATCGTGCTGGTCATCCACGACAGCACGTCGCCACCGAGGTTGTCGACGGCGCCGGCCCAGGTCTCGCTGCCGAGCGGACGGATCTTCGCGAGATCGAGCGACTCGCGCAGCATCACCTCGGCCGCCCCGAGACCCTTCAGATAGTCGGTCTCGGCGGCCTTGCCGGTGAGCGCGACCACGTGATAACCGCGCTGCGCGAGGATGTCGATCACCACCGAACCCACCCCGCCGGTGGCGCCGTTGACGAGCACCGGGCCGTTGCCGGGCGCAAGCCCGACGGCCTCCATCCGTACCACGGCCAGCCCGGCGGTGAAGCCGGCGACGCCCAGCACCGCCGCGTCGAACGTCGACAGCGTGTCGGGCAGCTTCACCACCCACTTCGCCGGAATGCGCATGCGCTCGGCGTAGCCACCGTCGTGCGCGACACCGACGTCGAAGCTGTTGCAGGTGACGCGGTCGCCGGGCTTGAAGGCCGGGTCGGTCGACGCCTCGACCACGCCGGTGCCGTCGATGCCACCGACGCACGGAAAGCGCCGGATGATCTTGCCGGCGCCGGTCGCGGCGAGCGCGTCCTTGTAGTTGATGCTCGACCACTCGGTGCGGACGACGACCTCGCCCGGATCGAGTTCGTCGAGCGTCATGTCGACGAAGCGGGCGGCGACCTTGCCGTCCTCGTTGAACAGGCGGAATGCGCGGAAGGTGGACATGTCGGGCAGCTCCTCGGGGATCGGTCGGGGTCGCGAGCGGCCACGCCGTCGCGGTTCGGGCGCGAGGATGGCACGCCGCGCGACCGGGCCGGTGACATCGACGCGCGACACGCGTGGCGCCGTGGTCAGGCCCCCCGCCCGCGTCAGGCCAGGTGCGCCTGACCCAGCCAGTCGTGGGTCTGCATCTCCGTCAGCCGGCTCGCGGTGCG
>JALORJ010000209.1 GCA_025459035.1 Burkholderiales bacterium | reverse complement strand
GCAGATGCTCACGCTGTGCCGCACGCTGATGGGCGACCCCGACCTGGTGATGATCGACGAGCCCACCGAGGGGCTCGCACCGAAGATCGTCGAGCAGGTCGGCAACCTCTTCGACGAGATCGCGCAGCGCGGCATCTCGATCCTGCTGGTCGAGCAGAAGCTCACCATCGCGCTGCGCATCTCGAAGCGCGTCTACGTGATGGGCCACGGTCGCATCGTCTTCGAAGGCACGCCCGACGCGCTGCGCGCCGACGAGCGCGTGCGCAAGGAGTGGCTCGAGGTCTGAGCCGCGGCGCCGACCGCGCGGGCTCGCAGTCCCGGTGCGGCGCGCGCTGCACGTCGCCGTCGTCCTGCCCTCTGAAGGAGTTCCACGATGACCGAGGTCGTCCACTACGAAGTGCGCCAGCACGTGGCCGTCGTCACCCTCGACAACCCGCCGGTCAATGCGTTGTCGGTGGGCAAGGGCGTGCTGCAGGGCATCCTCGACCACGTCAAGGCGGCCGAACACGACCCGGACGTGCGGCTGATCCTGCTGATCGGCGCGGGGCGCAACTTCTCCGGCGGCGCCGACATCACCGAGTTCGGCAAGCCACCGGTGCCCGGCATGGCGACACTGCGTGACGTGCTCGCATACCTCGACACCGTGACCAAGCCGATCGCGGCAGCGATCGCGGGGCCCACGATGGGCGGCGGGCTCGAACTCGCGCTCGGCGCGCACTGGCGCTGCGCGCTCACGGGCGCGCAGATCGGGCTGCCCGAAGTGAAGCTGGGCATCCTGCCCGGCGCCGGGGGTACGCAGCGGCTGCCGCGGCTGATCGGCGTCGAGGCGGCGCTGCCGATGATCGTCGGCGGCGACCCGGTCACGACCGAGCGCGCGCTCGAACTGGGCATCGTCGACGACATCGTCACCGGCGATCTGCGCGCCGCCGCGGTCGCGTGGGCCGCGAAGCTCGTGAAGGACGGCCGTGCCAGCGTGCGGCGCGCCAGCGCGATGGCCGCGGCGCTGCCCGACGGCGTCGAGGCCGACGCGTTCTTCGCGCAGGCGCGCGAACGCGTCGCGAAGGAGTGGCGCGGCTATCCGGCGCCGCTCGAATGCGTCGCGTGCGTCGAGGCGGCGGTGAAGCAGCCGTTCGCCGCCGGGCTCAGGTTCGAGCGCGAGCGCTTCGAGCATCTGGTCGCGACCGACGAATCGCGCGCGCTGCGCCACGCGTTCTTTGCCGAGCGCGCGGCCGGCAAGGTCGACGGCCTGCCCGACGACACCCCGGTGCGGTCGATCAGGTCGGTCGCGGTGATCGGCGCCGGCACCATGGGCGGGGGCATCGCGATGAACTTCGTCAACGTCGGCATTCCGGTCAAGCTGGTCGAACGCGCGCCCGACGCCCTGCAGCGCGGCCTGGCCACGATCGCGAAGAACTATGCGGCGACGGTGGCCAAGGGCCGCCTCGCGCAGGACGAGATGGACCGGCGCATGGCGCTGCTGACACCGGTCGACGACATCGCGCAGCTGGGCGATGTCGACCTGGTCGTCGAGGCCGTGTTCGAGGAGATGGAGGTCAAGCAGGCGATCTTCCGCGCGCTCGACGCCGTCGCGAAGCCCGCCGCGATCCTCGCCACCAACACCTCGACGCTCGACATCGACGCGATCGCGGCGGTGACGCAGCGCCCCGGCGACGTGATCGGGCTGCACTTCTTCAGCCCGGCCAACGTGATGAAGCTGCTCGAGATCGTGCGCGGCGCGCGCACCGCCCCCGACGTGATCGCCACCGCGATGAAGCTCGCGAAGACGATCCGCAAGGTGGGCGTGCTGGTCGGTGTGTGCGACGGCTTCGTCGGCAACCGCATGGTCGCGGCGTACTTCCGCGAGGCCGCCTTCCTGCTCGAGGAGGGCGCAAGCCCGCAGCAGGTCGACCGCGCGCTCGAAGCCTTCGGCTTCGCGATGGGGCCGTTCCGGGTAGGTGATCTCGCCGGCCTGGACATCGGCTGGGCGATCCGCAAGCGTCAGGCCGCCACGCGCGACCCGAACGAGCGCTACGCCGCCGCCGCCGATCGTCTGTGCGAAGCGGGCCGCTTCGGCCAGAAGACCGGCGCGGGCTGGTACCGCTACGAACCGGGCCGCCGCGACCCGATCCCCGACCCCGAAGTCGACGCGATCATCGTGCAGACCGCGGCCGAGGCCGGCATCGCGCGGCGCGAGATCGGCGACGCCGAGATCGTCGAGCGCTGCGTGCTGCAGCTGGTGAACGTCGGCGCGGAACTGCTCGACGAAGGCGTCGCGCAGCGCGCGAGCGACATCGACATCGTCTACCTCTTCGGCTACGGCTTCCCGCGCTACCGCGGCGGGCCGATGTTCCACGCCGACCTGGTCGGGCTGCCGAACGTCGTCGCGGCGATGGAGCGCTATCGCGCGAGCGTGGGGGCGTGGTGGACGCCGGCGGCGGGCCTGGCGCGGCGGGCGGCGGAGGGCGGGCGATTCGGGGGGTGACTCCGACGCGTCGAGGGTCGCGTCCGCGTCGGCGCGGACCCGCCATCACGGTGCTGACCGCCATCGCGGTCGGCCTCGCGGGCTTCGTTCTCGCATTTCTCGCGCTCTTCCTGGACTGCGGCGGTTCGCGCCCGTTCTTCGGCGAGATGTGCGGGCACAACATCCTTCCGTCCCTTGTCGTCCTGACGCTGGGCGCGTGGTTCGTGCTCGGTTCGGCGGTCGCGCTTTTTCGGTCGCTCCGCGACAACGACCGAGACACCTGGGGCGCGTGCCGCACGCTCGGGATCGGATCCCCGTCCACGACGACCTGCGCCAGAGGCCGAACGCCCCACGGCGTGATCGGAAATCTTCATCTCCCGAAGGTGTCGGGAACCTCCCGAACCCGATAGGTTCCGAGTCCGAAGCTGCGCGATCGACGTGGCATTCACTGTCCCGTTGACCCGCTGCACCGTTGCCCGGAGGCGGTGCGCTCACCCGTCGAGGTGATCGCGTTTCACCATCACACCCCGCTGAACCGGCGCATGCGCGCCGCCGCCTCGGTCGATGTCGCCGGCGCCGCGCGCCCGCCGGTGCGTCGCCGCCCGCTGCTCGAAGCCCTCGAATCGCGTCTGCTGCTGTCCGCGGATCTGCCGGGGATTCCGGTTCCCGACCCCGCGCCGATCATGGCGCTCTCCGAACCGGCCGATACGCAGGGACCGCGGGTCGTCGCGTCGTTCGTGGCCTCCGAAGAGGCCGACGTCGTCGGCTTCGTGCTGGTGTTCGACGAAAACGTCCTGCCGTCGAGTGTCGATGCGAGCGACGTCCTGTCGATCATCGGCCCCGACGGCGCGTCTCTGACATCGTCGATCGTTTCGGTTCAGGCCTTCGTCAACGCCTTCGACGGGTCGAGCCGCTTCCTGGGCATCGAGATCACGCCGATCGCCGGCGAAGGTGAGTACGTGCTCTCGCTGGGGGCGGCCATCACCGACGCTGCAGGCAACGCGATCGACCCGATGGAGCTGCGCTTGCAGTTCGCGCCGCCGGATCTGCAACCGGTGTCGCTGTCGGCGCCCCCGACGGCAGAACCCGGCGGCGTGGCCATGCTGTCGTGGCTTGGTCGCAATGCGCGCCCGGGTACCAGCATGGATGGCAGTTGGACCGACCGGATCTGGCTGTCGACGGATGACCGCTTCGATCGCGCGACGGACGTCGTGGTGGTCGATGCGTTCGTCTTCGTGGCCGATGTCGCGGGTCCGACGTGGTCGGGGTTCGCGAGTGTTCCGATCTCGACGACCCCGGGGACCTACTGGCTGTTCCTCGAAGTGAACGGACAGGGTTTCGGTTCGGACCGCAGTTTCGCCGACAACCTGCTGCTGCCGGGCCATCGGATCGAGGTGCGCGCACCGTCCCCCGCCAATCTGGTGGTCACCGACATCGTCGCGCCCTCGACCGCCGTCGCGGGCGAGACGGTCGAGATCGCATGGACTACCGAGAATCGCGGCGACCGTACGGCGGGAGGCGGCTGGTTCGGCTGGGTCGACGAGATCTGGTTGAGCGGCGAAGACGGGACGACCCCCGAGGTATTGCTCGGTCAGTTCACCGTCGCCGAGTCGCTGATGCCCGGCGGATCGACGACGACGCGAGGGCCGATCACGATCCCGGATCTGCCCGGCAACCGTCGCATCATCGTGCGGACCGATGTCTTCGGTGGTGTCGACGAGGGCGACGGGGAGGCGGACAACACCACCGTCGACGACGGGTCGATCCTGATCACGATGCCGCCGCTACCCGATCTGGTGGTCGAGAACCTGGTCGTGATGCCCACCACGTTCGACTACGGCACGCGGATCCGCGTCGACTTCGACATCGTCAATCGCGGGACTGCCGCAGGCGGAAGCGGGCGCTTCGACAAGGTCTGGCTGTCGCGTGACGCGGTGCTGGACGCCGACGACCTTTCCCTCGGCGACGGGTTCGACTTCCGGGCTGCGCTGGAGATCGGCGAAGCCCGTCGCCTCGGCTTCTTCGTCACGCCGCCCCTGTCGACCGACTGGGGCAGCGGTCCGCACTTCATCCTCGTCGAGGCCGACTCGTCGTTCGGGGTTCGCGAACTCGACGAGCGCAACAACGTGACGGCCGTCGCGGTCGAGGCGATCGCGCCGCCGTCCGCGGACCTCGTCGTCGAATCGATCACTGCGCCGGCCGGTGCGTGGTCAGGCGATGTGGTGACCGTGCGCTGGCTCACGCACAACCGGGGCACGCTGGCCGCGTCGGGCTTCGTGGAACGGCTGGTGCTGTACATCGGCGACCAGCCGGTCGCCTCGACCGACACTCCGCGATTCTCGTCTTCGCTCGCCGCTGGTACGTCGGTCGAGCGCTCGGCGCAACTCACGATCCCGGTCGAAGCCCGCGGTGCGTATCGCTTCCGCGTGGTCACCGACGCCACGAACCAGGTGTTCGAGCGTGGGGGCGAGCGCAACAACGTGGCGATCGACGATGCCGACACGGTCGTCACGACGCGCCCGTTGCCCGACCTCGTCGTCACCGACATCACGGCGCCAACCGCGGTCGTGAACGGTCAGCCCCTGACGTTGCGCTACACGGTCACGAATCGCGGCACCGCCTCCACGGAAGCGGACGCGCTCTCGACGACACGCATCGTCGTGCGTCCCGCGGACCTCGGCCTGCCGGACGCCGCGTTCGGATCGCAGCTGATCAACATCGGCGGTCTTGCCGTCGGCGCGAGCCGGTCATTCGAAGTCCGCTTCGACTCCACACCCGAAGGTCGGCTTGGCGACTCGACCTTCGTGCTGACGGTCGAC
>JALORJ010000208.1 GCA_025459035.1 Burkholderiales bacterium | reverse complement strand
TGGTGCGTCGACGGGGCGCGCCGGGCAGAAAAATCTGATCGCGCGGTCGACCCTGCGGAGATTTCACGTCCGTCGCTGCCCTGTCACGTTGCGCTGCGTCATGGGGGGTCGCGGCGCGAAGTCTGCGGCCGACGCTCGCTAACATGCCTCGAGCCCTTCCGCTGCGGTGCGACGCCATGAGTTTTCGCGTTCTGTTCAATCTGCTGTTCGCCGTCATCGGGCTGCTGGTGATCTCGCTGGGCGTGGCGCTCGAGCGCTGGCATCGCGCGGAGAGCGCCGTCAACGCGAGCTTCGAGCGCGCGGCGCGCCTCGTGGCCCTGGCGCGCGAGGTGAAGCAGGGCGCGGACGAACTCACCGGCTTCGCGCGCGGGTTCGCGGTGACGGGCGACTGGAAGTTCGAGACCTTCTTCAACCAGACCCGCGAGATCCGCGACGGGTCGCGCCCGCGTCCGGTCGGCTACGAGGCCGGCTACTGGGACATCGCGATGGTGCGGGGGCAGGGCTTCGCGGCGGCGGTCGAGCCGACCGGCGACATCCGCGAGCGGCTGCGATCGGCCGGCGCGATCGACAGCGAACTGCAGCGACTGGACGAGACGCTGCGTCGCTCCGAGGGGCTCACCGCGATCGAGCGCGAAGCGTTCGCGGCCGCGAAGGGCCTGTCGCCGGACGACACCGGTGCCCTGACCGTGCGCGGTGAACCCGACCGCGAGCGCGCGCTGCGCCTGCTGTGGGGGGCGCGTTATCTCGAACAGAAGGCGCAGACGATGGAGCCGCTGCAGGCCTTCTACCGCCAGCTCGATGCGCGGCAGGAGCGCGAGATCGCGGAGGCGCGCGTGTACGCCGGCAACAGCTACCGCTACACGTGGGCCGGGCTGATCGTGCTGGCCGGGGTCGCGCTGTTCGCGTACCTCGCGCTCGGGCGCAAGGTCATCGCGCCGCTGGAGTCCATGCAGCGCACGCTGGTGACCGAAGTGGAGCAGGGGCGCTTCGAGTTTCGCGTGCGCGAGGACGAGCCCGGGGAGATGGGAGCGTTCGCCCGCGCGTTGAATCGCCTCGTGTCGATGTTCAACCGGCGCCTGCAGCGCGACGACCACGTCAAGCGCTTCGCCACCGCGCTGCGCGGGCTCGAGGCGATCGACGCGCTCGGCGCGGCCGCGACACGCAGCCTGGCCGATCGGCTCGGCGTGCCGCGCGTCGGGGTGTACGTACGCACGGCGGACGGGGCGCTCGAGCGCGTCGGCGGCTTCGGCTACGCCCCCGACGCGCCGCGGCGCTTCGACGGTGCCGAGCACCCGATCGTGCGCTGTGCGGTCGACGGCGCCACCGTGCGCGTGACCGCGACGGCGATCGACGCCGAGATCCCCGTGGGCGCCGCGACGCAGGCGCCGTCGATCGTCGTGCTGCATCCGCTGCCGGCCGGCGACGACATCGTGGGCGTGCTCGAGATGGCCGCGTTCGCGCCACTGTCCGCCGACGACGAGGAGTGGCTGCACGAAGCCCTCGCCGATCTCGGTGTCGCCCTGCGTCTGGCCGGCAACATCGAGCGTCAGCGCGCGGTCGAGCATCGTCTCGCCGAACGCGAGGCCTTCTTCCGCAGCCTGCTCGAGTCGCTGCCCGACGCGACGCTGCTGGCCGGCGCCGACGGCTGCGTCATCGTGGTCAACCGCGAGGCGGAGCGCATGTTCGGGGTGCCGCGCGACGCGCTGATCGGGCGTCACGTCGACACCCTGGTGCACGCGCGCGCCAACGCGGTCGACGGCGTCGCCGAGGCCGCGGACGTGGCCGACGTGGCGACCGGCGGCGGCGCGCTCGCGCAGGGCGGGCGTCTGGTCGCGGTGCGTGCCGACGGCAGCGAGTGCCCGGTCGACCTGGCGACCGCGGTGATCACTTCGGAAGCCGGCGCGCAGACCGTCGCGTCGATCCGCGACGTGACCGAGCGCGAGCGCATGGAAGGCGAGATCCGCGACCAGCTCGCGTTCGTCACGCAGCTGGTCGACGCGATGCCGAACCCGATCTTCTTCAAGGGGCCCGACGGGCGCTTCCTCGGCTGCAACCGCGCCTACGAAGCGGCGTTCGGCACCACGCGCGACTTCCTGATCGGGCGCACCGTGCTCGATCTCGACTATCTCGACCCGGACGCCCGGGTCGCGTATCACGCGGAGGATCTGGACGTCATCGCCAACGGGCGCTCGATCGATCGCGCGCTGCCCTTCGCGTTCGCCGACGGACAGGTGCACGAGTCGCTGTACTGGGTCAGCGGCTTTCGCAAGGCCGACGGCAGCCCCGGCGGGCTCGTCGGCCTGATCGTCGACATCAGCGCGCAGAAGCGGCTCGAGGCCGAACTGCTCGAGGCCAAGCATGCGGCCGATGCGGCGAACCAGGCCAAGAGCGACTTCCTCGCGAACATGAGCCACGAGATCCGCACGCCGATGAACGCGATCATCGGCATGAGCCATCTCGCACTGAACACCGCGCTCGATCCACGGCAGCGCGGCTATGTCACCAAGATCGACAACGCCGCCAAGAGTCTGCTCGGCATCATCAACGACGTGCTCGACTTCTCCAAGATCGAGGCCGGCAAGCTCGACGTCGAGTCGACCGACTTCCAGCTCGAGGAAGTGCTCGACAACCTGGCCACGGTGATCACCGTCAAGGCGCAGGAGAAGGGGCTCGAGTTCCTGTTCGATGTCGCGCCCGGTCTGCCCACCGGCCTGGTCGGCGACCCGCTGCGGTTGTCGCAGGTCCTGATCAACCTCGTCGGCAACGCGATCAAGTTCACGGCGTCGGGCGAGGTCGTCGTGGCGGTACGCGCGGTCGACGACGCGACCGACGGCGACCGGGTGACGCTCGAGTTCCGCGTGCGCGACACCGGGATCGGGCTCACCCCCGAACAGCAGGGTCGCCTGTTCCGCGCGTTCAGCCAGGCCGACGCGTCGACCACCCGCCGCTACGGCGGCACCGGCCTCGGGCTCACGATCAGCAAGCGGCTGGTCGAGCTGATGGGCGGCGCGATCCGCGTCGAGAGCGAGGCCGGCCACGGGTCGAGCTTCATCTTCACCGTCGTCTGCGGGCTCCAGGCCGCGAAGGCCCGTGCCCTGTACCAGCCGGGGGTCGACCTGCACGGCAGCCGCGTGCTCGTGGTCGACGACAACGCGACCTCGCGCGACATCCTCTGCGGACTGCTCGACGCGATGCGGTTCCGCGTCGATGCCGTCGACAGCGGCGCGGCGGCGATCCGCGCGGTACGCGACGGCGCGACCGCCGACGACCCCTACGCGGTCGTGCTGATGGACTGGAAGATGCCGGGCATGGACGGCTTCGAGGCCGCCCGGCACATCCGGTCGCTCGGGCTCGACCCGATGCCGAAGTTCGTCCTCGTGACTGCCTACGGACGCGAGGACGTGCTGAGCGAGGCGCGCGGCGGGCAGTTCGACAGCATCGTCATAAAGCCGGTGAATCCGTCGCTCGTCTTCGACGCGATGATGGCGGCGTTCGGCCGCGACGGCGCGCGCGAGACGCGGCGCGACGGCGCTGGCAGCGACGTCGACACGTCGCGCCTGCGCGGCGCGCGGTTGCTGCTGGTGGAGGACAACGAGATCAACCAGGAAGTCGCGGCCGGCATCCTCGAGCCGACTGGTGTGCATCTGGACATCGCGCAGCACGGTGCCGAGGCGCTGGAGAAGCTCGCGGCAGCGCGGTACGACCTGGTACTGATGGACATGCAGATGCCGGTCATGGACGGGCTGACCGCGACGCGCGAGATCCGGCGCCGGCCGGCGCTCGCGACGGTGCCGGTGATCGCGATGACGGCCAACGCGATGGCCGGCGACCGCGAGCGCTGCATCGAGGCCGGCATGAACGACCACGTCGGCAAGCCGATCGTCGTCGCGGAGCTGTACCGGACGATCGCGCGCTGGTTGCCGGACGCGCCGGACGCAGCCGGTACAGCGGCGTCCGCTCCGGCCGCGGCGGGCGCATCCGCATCTGCGACCGCGCCCGTCACGGCGGCGACGCCGGTCTCGGCGCGTTCGGCGGCGGCGGACGGTGTCCTCGACCTGCGCGACGCGCTGGCCCGCATGGGCGGTGACGCCGGCCTGCTCGATCGCGTGCTGGAGCGCTTTCGCACCGGGCAGACCGGCGTGGTCGACGAGATCCGGGCGGCGCTGTCGAAGGCGGACCGGGCCACCGCCGAGCGGCTGGCGCACACGCTGAAGGGGCTGGCCGGCAACATCGGCGCCACCGCGCTTGCCGATGCGGCGCGCGAGGTCGAGACGGCGCTGCACGACGCGCAGCTCGATGCCGAAGACGCGCGCCTGAGCGGGCTGCAACAGGCCCTGACCGCGGTCATCGACGCGCTCGGCACGCATGCCGCAGCGGCACCGGACACGCTGCCGGTCCCCGCGGCACCGGGCGCGGTGGCGGCGGACGGCGTCCGCCACACGCAGCTCGCGGCGCAGCTGAAGGAGAAGCTCGAGAGTTCGGACGCCGACGCGCTCGATCTGCTCGACGCGCTGGCTGCCGAACTCGGGGCGACCCGCGGCCCGGCGCTCGCACGCTTGCGCCGCTGCGTCGAGCAGTTCGACTTCGACGCCGCGCTGGAAGCGCTGCCGCAGGCCCTCGTGGGGGGCTGACAACCGCCGACGCCGTCCGCGACACCCGCGCGAACACGCCTGATGCCGCCGTCGGGTGCCGCGAACGCTCGCGGTGGCTCCCTTCGGCGGTGCGTCGTGCCCGCACCGGCACTGCCTGTCGAACGCGCTCGCGCACGCCGAACGGCTTCACGGTTGGCGAGCCCGCGCGAGCGCGCACCCCCGCAGGTGGTCCGCGCGGCGCCGGTCAGGACCTTCAGTCGGGAAGCGGATCGCCGAGGCGCCGCTCGTACTCCTGCTTCTTCTGCGCGATGTCGGCGTCGGTGTCGGCAAAGCGCAGCGCGATGCGACGAAACTGGTCCTCGACGGCGTCGAAGGCATCGACGATGTCGGGGTCGAAGTGGGCGCCACGCCCGGACCGGATCAGCGCGACCGCCTGACCGTGCGGCATCGGTTCCTTGTAGACGCGGCGACAGATCAGCGCGTCGTACACGTCGGCCACCGCCATCAGGCGCGCGGCGATCGGGATCGAGTCGCCAGCAAGGCCCTCGGGATAGCCCGAGTGAAGTACGGCAGCGAGCCGCCCACGTCCTGCTCGGCGCGCTCGATCGCGCGCGCGCCGATCGTCGTGTGCGTGCGCATCACCTCGCGCTCGTCCGCCGTCAACGGGCCGGGCTTGAGCAGCACCGGGTCGGGGATGCCGACCTTGCCGATGTCGTGCAGCGGCGCGGACTTGAACAGCGTGTCGATCGTCTCGGGCGTCAGGTAGCTCGAGAAGCGCGGGTGCGTGCGCAGCTGTTCGGCCAGCACGCGCATGTAGTGCTGCGTGCGACGGATGTGGTTGCCGGTGTCGTTGTCGCGGGTCTCGGCGAGCGACGCCATCGCCATGATGGTGACGTCCTGCACCTGGGTGACCTGCTCGGCGCGCCGCCGCACCTCGTCCTCGAGGAACGCGTTGCGGTCCTCGAGGAAGCGGCGCGCCGCGGCGAGATCGAGGTGGGTCTGCACCCGCGCCAGCACGACCGGCGGCGAGATCGGCTTGGTGATGTAGTCGACGCCGCCGACCTCGAAGCCGCGCTGCTCGTCCTCGACCTGGATCTTCGCGGTCAGGAAGATCACCGGCAGATGGCGCGTCGCCGGATCGGCCTTCAGCCGGCGGCACACCTCGTAGCCGTCGATGCCGGGCATCATGATGTCGAGCAGGACGAGATCGGGCTCGGCGCTCGTCGCGAGCTTCAGCGCGCGTTCGCCATCGGTCGCGACCTTCACGACATAGCGGTCTTTCAGGACCCCGCTCATCAGCGCGAGGTTGTCGGGGGTGTCGTCGACGACGAGGATCGTCGCCTTGCGCGTGAAGTCGAGCGCGCCGGTGTCCATCGGGCGTGGGCACTCCGCAGTCGGGTGGGCGCTTCGATCGTAGGCGCTTGCTGCGGTTCTCCGCGAGTGCAGCGCGCGAGCGCGGTGCCGACGCTGCGGCACACTCGCGTGCGGCGTCGATGCCCTGCGCGATGCCGACCGTGCATGGCGTGCGCATCGGCGCCGCGGATGGCGGGGCGGGCGAGCGCGGTCGTGCCCATCGGGGACGACGCGCGCCTCGCGTACCGACGACTCGACGAACCCGGTGGAGGCCGGCCTGTGAGAACCCCACGATGACGACGACGGCCTACGACGGCGTCGCGACCCTGCCCGACGGCGTGCGCGCGCGCCACGTCGAAGGCGTGAACGGCCTGCGCATGCACATCCTCGAGGCGGGCTTCGAGAACGCCGCCGCGCGGCCCTGCGTGCTGCTGCTGCACGGTTTCCCGGAACTCGCGTGGAGCTGGCGCGAACTGCTGGTGCCGCTCGCGCAGGCGGGCTGGCACGTGGTGGCGCCCGACCAGCGCGGTTACGGGCAGACCACCGGCTGGGCGCGCGGCCACGACATCGATCTCGTGCCGTTCGGAATGCCCGGACTCGTGCGCGACATGCTCGCGCTGGTCGCGCGGCTCGGCCGCCGCGAGGTCGCCGTCGTCGGCCACGACTTCGGCTCTCCCGTCGCGGCCTGGGGCGGGCTGATCCGCCCCGACGTGTTCCGCGCGGTCTGCATGATGAGCGCGCCATTCGGCGGTGCGCCCGCCTGGGGCGGCGCACCCGAGTCGGCGGCCGGTCCGGATCTCGACGCCGCGTTCGCGGCGCTGCCGCGGCCGCGCAAGCACTACCAGTGGTACTACACGACGCGCGCGGCCGACGCGGACATGCACGGCTGCCCGCAGGGCGTGCACGCGTTCCTGCGGGCGTACTTCCACATGAAGAGCGCCGACTGGCCCGACAACCGGCCGTTCCCGCTGGCCGGCTGGACGGCCGAGGCGCTCGCGCAGATGCCCGGCTACTACGTGATGGATCGCGGGCTCGACATGGCCGCGCAGGTCGCGCCGCACATGCCGTCGCCCGACGCCGTTGCCGCGTGCCGCTGGCTGCCCGAGGACGTGCTGCGCGTCTACAGCGCCGAGTTCGGCCGTGACGGATTCCAGGGCGGTCTGAACTGGTACCGCGGCCGCGTGTCTCCGCAGCGCGTCGCCGACGACGCGTTGTTCGCCGGGCGCACGATCGACGTGCCGGCCTGCTACATCGCCGGCGCCGCGGACTGGTGCATCCACCAGGCGCCCGGCGCGTTCGACGCGATGCAGACGCGTGCGTGCACGCAGTGGCGGGGCACGTATCTGATCGACGGCGCCGGCCACTGGGTGCAGCAGGAACAGCCGCATGCGGTGCTGGAGCGGCTGCTGCCGTTCCTCGCCGTGGTCGGCGTGCGGCCATGACGCGCCTGCCCGGGGTGGCGCCGTGGCGCGGCGCATGCGCGCACTCGGCGCGCGCGTCGTCCGTGCGCCGGGCGCGAGCGGGCGCGTGAACCCGCTGCCGTCGCTCCCGCGGCCCCGGCCGAAGCGCACCGTGCTGGAAGGGCGCTGGTGTCGCCTCGAACCGCTCGATCCGCAGCGCCACGCGGACGACCTGTTCGCCGCGTCGATGGCGCCCGGCGCCGATCTGCGTTTCCGCTATCTGTTCGACACGCCGATGGCGCGCGACGCGTTCGACGCGTGGATCGCGCGCACGGCGGCGTCCGACGACCCGCTCGCGTTCGCGGTGATCGACCGCGCGACGGGACGCTGCGAAGGGCGGCAGTCGTTCATGCGCATCACGCCCGAGCATGGCGTGATCGAGATCGGCAGCATCCTGTGGGGCCCGGCGATCGCCCGCACGCGGGTGGCCACCGAGGCGCTGTTCCTGTTCGCGCGTCACGCCTTCGAGCCCCTCGGATACCGGCGCTTCGAGTGGAAGTGCGACGCGCGCAACGCGCCGTCGATCGCGGCCGCGCGGCGCTTCGGCTTCGTGCCGGAGGGCATCTTCCGGCAGCACATGGTCGTCAAGGGCGACAGCCGCGACACGGCGTGGTTCGCGATGCTCGACCGCGACTGGCCGCGGCTGCGCGCGGCGTACGACGCCTGGCTCGCCCCGGAGAACTTCGACGCCGACGGCCGGCAGCGTGCGCGGCTGGCGGTGCCGCCCGGCGAGCACTGAGAACCTGTGAAGCCATCCCCCACAGCCGCTCGAACGCACCTGACGGCGCCGCTCGGCGTTGCGAATGCTCGCCGTGGAGCCCGCCACGGCTGCGCTTCGGGCCTGGATCGACACCGCCCGTCGC
>JALORJ010000207.1 GCA_025459035.1 Burkholderiales bacterium | reverse complement strand
CCGCCCGACAGCCCGAGCAGCGCGCCGGGAAAGCCGTTCTTGCCGATGTAGTCGCGCACACCCAGGCACAGCGCGCGGTACACCGATGCGTCGGTCGACAGCGGCGGCACGCGCTCACCGGGAATCACGTGTGCGCCGCCGTCGAGGTCGACCATGCCGAGCGCTTCGTCGAAGGCGGGCAGTTCGTGCGTGACGGCGCCGCGCGCGTCGACCACGAACGACGCGCCGTCGAAGACCAGTTCGTCCTGCCCGCCGACCAGGTTGCAGAACAGCACCGCCATGCCGGTCTCGCGCGCCCGCGCCTGCACCACGCCGTGGCGGGTGCCCTGCTTCTCGAGGTGGTACGGCGATGCGTTGAGCACCAGCAGCACCTGCGCGCCGGCCGCGCGCGCCAGCTGCGGGGCGTCGGGGTCGACGCCGTCGGGGCGCGGTGCGGGGTCGTCGAGCGTCGCGCCGCCGCGATCGCGCGCGGTCTTCGGGCCGTCGGGGCCCCAGATGTCTTCGCAGATCACCACGCCGAAGCGCACGCCGTCGTGCTCGAACACGCACGGTGCGTCGCCACGGTCGAAGTAGCGCACCTCGTCGAAGACGGTGTAGTTGGGCAGGTCGCGCTTGTGATACGTGGCGATCACGTGGCCGTCGCGCAGCACCGACGCCGCGTTGAACAGTCGGCCCGCGTGGCGCCGCGGATGCCCTACCACCACCACCAGGCCGCGCGAGCGTGTCGCCAGCTCGGCCACCGCGCGCTCGCAGTCGGCGACGAAGTCCGGCCGCAGCAGCAGGTCCTCGGGCGGGTAGCCGCAGATCGAAAGCTCGGGGGTCAGCACGATGCCGGCGCCGGCGGCCCGCGCGCGCTGGCAGGCGTCGAGCACGCGGGCTGCGTTGCCGGCGATGTCGCCGAGAACGCAGTCGATCTGTGCGAGGGCGACTCTCATGCGATGCGATGATAGCCACGCCCCATGAGTGATCCGCCCGCGCCCCTGCCTGCTGCTGCGCCCGATGCCACCCGAGCCGCGGCGGTCGCCGTCGAGGTGGTCGACACGCTGGCCGACGTGCCCGCGGCGCAGTGGGATGCCCTGACCGACGACCATCCGCTGCTGTCGCACGCGTTCCTGCATGCGCTGCACGAAAGCGGCAGCGCCGCACCCGACGCGGGCTGGGCCCCGCAGTACCTGCTGGTCCGGCGCGACGGGCAGCTCGCCGCCGCGATGCCGCTGTACCTGAAGGGCCATTCGTACGGCGAGTACGTCTTCGACTGGGCGTGGGCCGACGCGTGGCAGCGCACCGGGCGGCGCTACTACCCGAAGCTGCTGTCGGCCGTGCCGTTCACGCCGGTGCAGGGCGGGCGGCTGCTGGCGCGCGACCCCGACGATCGCGCGGTGCTCGCGCGCGCGGCGCTGCAGTTCGCGCGCGAGGCCGACGTGTCGTCGCTGCACGTGCTGTTCCCGACCGAGCCCGAGGCGCGGCTGCTCGAGGCGGCGGGCTGCATGCTGCGGCGGACGGTGCAGTTCCACTGGACCAACGCCGGCTTCGCGAGCTTCGACGAATTTCTCGCGACGATGAACCACGACAAGCGCAAGAAGGTGAAGCAGGAGCGGCGCAAGGTGCGCGACGCCGGTATCACCTGGCAGTGGAAGGTCGGGCGCGACATCGCCGAGGCCGACTGGCGCTTCTTCGTGCGCTGCTACAACGACACGTACCGGCGTCATCACTCGTCGCCGTATCTCAACCTCGATTTCTTCCTGCGCATCGGCGACACGATGCCGGCGAACCTGCTGCTCGCGATCGGGCTGCAGGACGGACGGCCGGTGTGTGCGGCGCTCGACGTGTTCTCGCGCGACGCGCTGTACGGCCGCTACTGGGGCACGACGGTCGACGTCCCCGCCCTGCACTTCGAGGCCTGCTACCACCAGGCCATCGAGTTCTGCATCGCGCACGGCATCCGTACCTTCGAAGGCGGCGCACAGGGCGAGCACAAGCTCGCGCGCGGTCTGATGCCGGTCACCACGTGGTCGGCGCACTGGATCGCCGACGCCGAGTTCGCGCGCGCCGTGCGCCAGTTTGTCGACCGCGAGTCGCGCGGCGTCGCCGGCTACGTGAGCGAGCTCGAAGCGCATCGGCCGTTCAAGGCCGCTGCACCCGATTCGGCGCCCGACGCGCCCTTGCGCATCGACGACTGACCGTTGCAGGCGCGTCGCGCCCCCGTTTTTCGCGCTTGATCGACGCGTGCGTCGCGCGAACGGATCGCGTCACGACACCCGGTCGCGGATCGTGCAACTCGCCGCCTCGCGACGCCGCGCAGCACGCAGCCTTCCTACCGTTCTCCCACGCGATCGATGACGCGTCCGTGCCGACACCGGTCGGTGCGGTGCCCCGCTCGACTCTCCAGGAGAACCGCCATGAACCGCATCCCCGCCGCCTTCGCGCTGTGCCCGCTGTGCTTCGCGCTGTGTGCCGTCGCTCCGGCGCACGCCGCCACGTCGATCGGCGCCGTCGCCGTCGGCGATCTGCTGATCTCGGAAGTGATGGTCAACCCGGCGAAGGTCGCCGACAGCGTCGGCGAATGGTTCGAGCTGCACAACCGCAGCCGCGCCGCGATCGACCTCGCCGGGCTGGTGGTCAGCAGCGGCGGCACGCGCACCGACGAGACCTTCACCGTCACCGGCAACCACGTGCTGGACAGCGGCGGCTTCGCGGTCTTCGCGCGCAGCGGCGACCCGGCGGTCAACGGCGGCGTCACCGCCGACATCGTCTACCGCTCGGCGCTGTCGTTCGGCAACGCGGTCGATTGGCTGCGCATCGGCCGGCCCGACGGCAGCGCGCTGATGGAAGTGCAGTGGGACACCCCCGAGGCCGGCCGCGGGCTCGACGTGCGTCAGGTGCACTTCCCGCAGTCCGAGCAGCTGGCGTTCCTGGTGCCGAGCGGTCTGGCGATGACCTACGGGCGCGGCGACACCGGCTCGCCCGGCCGCGCCAACCTGCGCGACATCGGCGTCACCGGCCTGGCGGCGGTCGCCACGCCGACGCCCGAGCCCGGCACCTGGGCGATGCTCGGCGCCGGCCTGGCCGCGCTGGGGGTCGCCGGGCGGCGCGGGCGGCGCGGTGCCCGCTTCGCGTGATCGGCGCCGCGCGGGCGTTCGCACCCAGGATGGACGACGGCCGCCTCGCGCGGCCGTCGGTGCGTTCGGGGGGCTGCGGGCGGTGTGCTCGGGTCGCCGTGTTCAGGTCGCCGCGTTCAGTCGGTCACCTGATGGCGGTCACTCGATGGCAGCGACGTGGTGGCGGTGACGTGACGGCGACCACATCGCGGCGATCACGTCGTGGCGGTCGCGTTCCGACCGTCGCGTTCGCGCTGCCCCGGTCACCTCGTCGCGGTCACGCCGTCACGCCGTCAGTTCGAGCGCGAGCCGCACGCAGCCGGCGCGCTCGTGGCGCGCGGTGACGTCGATGCACGCGCCAGCCGCACCGCGCACGATCCACTCGATCTTCACGCGTTCGTCGGTGACGTCGCCGCCCCATGCGGCCCACGCCGACGCCGTCCCGGGCTTGTAGGCGCGGCCTTCGAGCTGGCCGGCGTCGTGGCGCGCATCGCCCTGCACCAGCGTCACGCCGTCGGGCAGCGTCAGTTCGGCGATCACGCCGCGCACCAGCTTGTTCTTCAGCGCCAGCTTCGTGACGTAGGTCGGCAGCCAGCCGCTGTTGCGCAGCACGACGCGCAGCTGCCACGTGTCGGGCGACAGGCGCGTGACCTGCGTGGTGTGGACCTCGAGCCGCGGCGTGATCAGCGCCTGCCACACCAGCCAGCGCGGAAAGCGGTCGACCTCGCGCGCGAGCAGCGCAGGCGGCGGATTGCTCCAGGTGAACAGCGCATCCCAGCCGCCGATCTCGACCTCGCCCAGCTGCGGATGCACGAACGGCCGCCACGGCACGAAGCCGCGGCCTTCGAGCACCGTGTCGTTCCACGCGAGCAGCTTCAGGTCGTCGTCGACCGGATGCGTGCGGTACCAGTCGATGTACTTGTAGTCGCCGATGCCGGCCTCGCGCTGCGGGCTCCAGATCTCGACCGTCCACGCGAAGGCGCCGCGGTGGTCGTAGAGCCAGTCGTCGAACGAGCCGGTGATCACGTCCTTCGGGTGGTAGCGGAACTCGTGGAAGACCGAGATCGCCGGATAGCCGGTCAGCGCCGTGCCCTTCTCGCCGATCGTCTGGTACGTGCGCAGGTCCTCGACGGCCATCTCGTCGTCGGCCGAGTGCGAGAACGGCCGCAGCAGCACGCCGCTGTAGGTGTGGAACGCGACCCCGCAGCAGATGTTCGGATGCGCCGCGACGAAGTCGACGACCGCGCGCACCTCGGGTTCGCTCGCCGGATACGGCCCGGCACCGAACTGCTCGTGCTCCTGGCGCCAGTGCGACGGAAAGTTGCGGTTCAGGTCGAGCTGCTCGCGCGTGGTCTGCAGCCGGATCGTGGCGCCGTCGAAGTCGTCGATCGTGCCCTCGGGCAGCAGGCGGAAGTACTCGCCGCCGGTCTCGGCCGGGTCGCGCCGCACCAGCAGCCGCGCGTCGCGATCGCTCACCTTCCAGGGGCCGTCGGGGTCGCGCACGCGCATGGTCAGCACGCGCCCGTCGCCGTCGATGTCGTGACGGCGCAGGCCGCCGATCGGCGCCTCGTCGTACGGATACGGCCGCGTCGACGAGCGGATCCAGCGCGGGGTGTCGGCCAGCGCGAGCTCGGCGCCGTCGGGGTTGATGCGCGGACACACGAAGAACACCCGCGTGTCGAGCGCGCGGGTCACGTCGGCATCGACGCCGTCGTCGCGCGCGAGCGTCTGCAGGAACCACAGGCAGGCCATCGACGCCGCGACCTCGGTCGCGTGGATGTTGCCGTCGACCCACACGGCGGGCTTGTCTTCCGCGGCGCCGGTCGCGACGCGCGTGGCGGTGACCAGCCACACGTCACGCCCTTCGTGGCTGCGGCCGATCGACGCGATCGAGAACAGGTCGGGACGCTGTTCGACCAGCGCGTGCAGCGCGTCGGTCAGGTCCGGGTGGCGCAGGTAGCGATCGAAGGCCATCGGGGGGTGGGCGCTCGCGGGAGCGCGCGGCAAGGAAGGCGGGACCACAAACGCGAAGCGCCGCTCGGAGGCGGCGCTTCGTGGGGGGGCGACCGGCGCGAGGCGCGCGGTCAGCGCGGGCGGCGGGCGCCGGCCTTGGGGGTCGGCGGCAGCGCCTTGCGGGCGGTGTGCGGACGGCTGTTGCCGTAACTGCCCTTGGAAATCTTGCCGCGACGGGTGCGCTTGTCGCCGGCGCCGAGGTTGCGTTGCATGGGGACACTCCTGCAGGTGGATGGATGACGCAGC